>JAJYNT010000037.1 GCA_021786215.1 Chloroflexota bacterium
CAACGCCGTTCACTCTGGCAGCAAGGTAACGATAGACTGGCCTCACCGTGAAACGGTAGAGGTCGGCAAAGGCTGCCTTGTCGTAGCTCTTGGCGCGGCGGATCAACCCGGCGATATCGCCGGAGACGTCTTGCACCCTCGGTCTTCTCCTGTGCGGCGAGGTTCATCGCCATCCTCCCGATTATTATAGTCGTTAAGCAACCGAAAAATGTACTGCTTTTCACCTCAACGGGCCGGCAGTCGCGCGACTGCCGGCCCGTGTGCTCCGAACGACTTACCTGTATCCCAGACCTACTTGGCCAGTATGACCAAAGTGATAGGGAGATCGGCGTTACCGTTGTCGCGCAGCTTCCACCAACGCCCGGAATACCGCTTCCATCCCCACGGCCTCTCCGTCTCGCTCGGGGTGGCACTGGACCCCAACGAGGAACCGGCCGTCGGCGCTCTCCAGCCCCTCGGCCATACCATCCTCGGCCCATGCACTGATCCGCAGGCCGGGCGCCAATTGGGCCGAGGTGATCCCCTGATGATGGCGGCTGTTCACCTTCAGGTAACCCGAGTCGCCCACGATGGTTGCCAGCCGGGTACCCGGCAGCACTCGCACTGTATGGAAGCTCGAACGATCCCCTTCGATGCGGTGATGGGTGAAGGCCGAGGGCAACTCCCTGGGAATGTCCTGGATGAGAGTGCCCCCGAGGCCCACGTTCAGAAACTGGAACCCCCGGCAAATCCCCAGGATCGGAAGCTTTCGCTCCAGGGCAAAGCGGAGCGCCCCCGTCTCCAACCGGTCACGCTCCTCGTTGGGTACCTGGCATTCAGGCTTTCTATCCTGCTTGTACAAAGCTGGGTCCAAATCGATACCCCCTGTCAGCATGAGGCCATCGAGAGTCAAGAGCTCATCTTCCCAGGAATCGGCGTCTGGGGGCAGAGGAACCGGCTCGCCGCCGGCCCGCTTCACAGCCTCCAGGTATCGACCGCCGATCGTCTCCCCCGGACTAACCCAAGTGACGCCGATTCGCGGCGCCCGGGCAACGTTGCCTTCAGATGCCATCTGCAGCTCCACCCCTTCCAGTGCTCCACCAGATTCGTCGTGAAAACCAGGAGCACGGCATCTCACCCGCCCCTGCCAGGCGCCAAGTGCTGAGTGCAGAGTGCTCCAGCTGTGTCGATCATCCTCCATTTTGCGGGATCGGACGGCGGGGCACAAGACCCATCGCACTTGCGATCACCCCTCACGCTCCAGCAGCCAGATGGCGATCGAGAGCATGACCACGCTGAATCCACCCAGCACCACCACGTCCAACGCAAGGGCATGAGTGTAGTAGTTGAGCAACACCCCCCGAATGGCGCTCACCCCATAGGACAGGGGATTCGCCACCAGCACGGCGTTGAGCCACAGCGGCAGGCCATGGGTGGGGAACATGGCGCCTGAGAGCAGATACATCGGCATCACCACCATGTTCTGGAGGCTACCGAAGCCCTCGAAGTCGGTCATCCGCACCGCGATCGCCAGCCCCATGGAGGTCATGGCGATGGAGGTCAGGAACATCAGCGCCACAGCCGTCACCACCGAGATGATTGTCAGGTGAACGCCGGCCAGAGGGGCAAAAGCCATCACGACGATCCCCTGCAGAGTGGAGGTGGAAGCCCCTCCCAGCGCCTTCCCCAGCAGGAGCGAAGAGCGGGGGATGGGGGCCACCATCACCTCCTTGAGGAAGCCGAACTCCCGGTCCCATATGACCGATATGGCGGATTGGAGGGAGGCGAAGATCAGCGCCATGGAGATGACGCCGGGGAAGATGAACTGGGTGTAGTTCATCCCGGACACCGGCACGAAGGACTGGCGTAGCCCCAGACCCAGGGCAAAGAGCCAGACTATCGACCGAACGATTGAGCCGTACAGGCGGGTGGGTTGCCGACGGAAACGGACCAGGTCCCGCTGCCAGATCATCCACACGGCCTCGGGGTCGATCATCTCCCGGACAGCCCCGCCCAATCCCTGACCCCCCTGGATAGTTCGAGTTTCCGTGGAGACGCTCATCGCTTCATCCTCCCTTTCTCGCGCATCCGCGACTTCAACCTGTCGGTGCTCCCCGCCTCCTCGTCTCGAATCGCCTTGCCAGTGAGGCGGAGGAAGACATCGTCCAGACCGGGGCTGCGCACCGAGACCGTCCGCACCGGCACGCTGAGGCCGGTCACCAGCCGCGGGACGAAGGACTCACCGCTCTCCACCTCGAACGTGAGGTGACCGTCGAGTTGAGCGACCTGCTCCACCCCCAGCCGGTCGGAGATCTCCCGGCGGGCCTGCTCGTTGTTGGCCGTGGAGAGGGTGACCATGTCACCACCCACCATCCGCTTGAGGGCAGCGGGGGTATCCAGGGCGATGATGTGGCCGTAATCGATGATGGCGATGCGGTCGGCATTCTCAGCCTCGTCCATGTAGTGGGTGGTGAGGAATATGGTGATGCCCTGCTGCCGCCGCACCTCCCTCAGGTACTCCCAGACGTAGTGCCGGGTCTGGGGATCCAGCCCGACGGTGGGCTCGTCCAAGAACAGCACGCGAGGCAGATGGAGCAGCGCCCTGGCGATCTCCAGCCGCCGCTTCATGCCTCCCGAAAAGGTGCGCACGACGTCGGACCTGCGATCGGCCAACTCCACCAGATCCAGCATCCTCTGGATCCGCTCCTCCCGCTGGTCGCGGGGGACGTGGTAGATCATGGCGTGGTAGCGGAGGTTCTGCTCCGCCGTCAGATACTCGTCCAGGGTGTTGTCCTGGAAGACGATCCCGATACCGGAACGAACCGCGGCGGCCTCGTCGACCACGTCGTGGCCGTCGATGGTGGCGTGGCCGGAGGATGGCTTCAGCAGGGTACACAGCATCTTGATGGTGGTGGTCTTGCCGGCCCCGTTGGGGCCCAGAAAACCGAAGATCTCGCCGGCCTTGACGTCGAAGGACACACCGCCGACGGCGGTGATCTCCCCGAAGCTCTTCTTCAGATCCTCGACCCGGATGACCGGCTCATCCATGGGACCTTGATTAGACAGGGTGGTCATGTTTCACTCCCCGTTTCGCGAAGCGGTGGAGTCGAGCGCCTCACGCAGGCTAAGCAGCTCGTCCGCCAGGCGGCCCTCCAGGATTCGCATCTGCTCCAGACGGGACCGCACCTGATCCAGCTGCTCCTGGGCTATGGCCAGCGCCTTCTCCAGGTCGGCCCGACGGTTTTCGACGGTCGGCTCGTTCTGAGCAGAGAGCAGCAACGAGGCTCGGGATTCCTCCGCCTCGAGCATTCGCTTGATCTCCTTTAGAGAGAGGCCCAGCAACGCACGCATCTCCAGGATTCGATTGATTCGACGGAGATCCTCCTCGATGTACAGCCTCATCCCGCCGTCAAGTTTGACGCTGGGGACCAACAGACCGATCTCCTCGTAGTAGTGGAGAGCCCTGTGGGTGAGGCCGGTGCGCTCCACCACGTCGCCTATCTGAAGCAAGTTTGCCATTTGTGACCTCCGTCCGAGTGTGCAGCACAAGCGTACCTGCTTCTTACGTAAGTGTCAAGAGCTCACGTAAACGTTAGATCGGGGGAGAGGGCACACTTGCTGCCATCTTAGAGCGGGAAACGAACAACTACTCTGGCCGGGAAGGATGTCGAATGGGCCAGAGACCGGATCAGATAGAGACGGAAATGGAGGATCTGCGCCACGAGACCGACCTCATACTGGACGAGCTATCCCGGCGAACCAATCCTCAGAACATACGCCAAGCGGCAAGCAGCCGGGTTGCCGGCAGGGCGGTGAT
>JAJYNT010000142.1 GCA_021786215.1 Chloroflexota bacterium
GTGCCCACCGAGGCGCTGAGATACGAGGGCACCTCCCACCACTACATGCCGGCCGGCGAACCCACTCCTGCTTCGACAAAGCTGGTAGACGCCCTCCTGTCGGCAGCCCTCCACAGGGCCAAAGCCACCCCGGTCCAGGGACCCACCTGGACGACCGACGCACCCTACAGGGAATGCGCCACCACCGTGGCCCGACTGAGGGCCTCCGGCGTCCTCACCGTCGAAATGGAGGCCGCAGCCCTCTTCGCCGTCGCTCGCCACCGCGGAGTCCAGGCGGGCCTCATCGTGGCCATCTCCGACGAACTCTGGGACGGCTGGAGGCCGGGCTTCCACACCCTGGGCTACGCTCGAGCCCTGCTGATGGCAGCCGACGTCGCCCTGGAAGCAACCACCCACCTGTAGGGACGCGCGTCTCTATGCTCCACAGGTCCGCTTCTTGCATCTCCCCGTAAGGATTGATTTCGGGGGCAGTGGCTCACGGGTCGTCCTCCCGCGGGTTGCCGGGATCGATCCCCAGACACAGTCCGCTCGAGGGAGTTCATGCCGGCCTTCAGACGAAGCCAAGAGGATGCCGTCCACCTGGGAGCAGGAGACGACATGAGAAGTTACAACGATGCCCTGGCCGGCCACGGTCCTCAACACGAGACCGTCATCGAAGTCGATCGTGACGACGACCTGACCTCTGTTCGGAGCAAGCTGGAAAGCACCAGACTCCAGCGTGTAGTCCTGGTGTTGCCATCAAACATCAAGACCCTGCGCGACGGCCTGGAGTTCCGAGTCCTCCGTCGACTTCAGCGAGAGCTGGGATTGGATCTGATCATCGTCAGCGACGACCTCAATCGGCGCGGCTTTGCCCAGGAAAACGGCTTTCGTCACGTCTACAGCTCCCTGAGGTCGTACTATCACAGCAGGATACCCGCGCCGGACCGATCGGAAAACATCTCCTTCACCGATCCGGAGGAATTCACGCCCGCCCTCGGTGTCAGTAGATGGGGTCTCATGATGGGGGCGGTGCTCGCGACCATAATGATCGCCATGGCCTACCTGGCCCTGCCGGTTGCCTACGTCACCGTTCATCCGAGTACACAGCGCATGACTCGTGACGTGGAGGTGCTGGTCGAGATCGGCGGTCCACAGGTCGACACCACCGCGCAGCGCATCTCCGGTCATGTGGTGCAGACGAAGGTTCAGGTGAACCAAACGATTAACGTGAAGGACGTAGCCCCTCCACCTTCCCAGCCGAGCAACAACTCTTCCGGCTTTCAGCCCACGGTACAGATAACCCTCAGCGTACGCGACGCTTTGCGACAGAAAATGTTAAAGCAAGCCACCGACGAGGCTACCGCGCAACTTAACAGTCAACTGAAGAGCTCCGAGTCCATGCCTGAGCAGAGCATTCAGACCCAGGTGGTGAGCGAGCGATACGACCACAACATTGGGGACACTGCGGACACGCTAGGGGGAACGATGGAGGTCGTAGCCACCGGGCTCGCCTACAACAACAACGACTTCAATCGCTTGGTTCTCTCTCTGTGGGACCAGGATGTCCCACGGGACTACAAACAGGCAGGGGATCCGAAAATGGATCCGCCCGCGGTGGTCAGCGTCGAGGGCCAGCACATGACAATGCGGGTGCACGTGACGGGCCTGTTGGAGCGGAATGTGGACACGAACGCCGTGGCTGCCGCGGTGCGAGGCAGACAAGCTGCGGACGCCCAGAAGGTCCTCAACGAAATGAATGGCTTCGCCAAGCCAGCGGACATCAGTCTGTGGCCCGGTTGGGCCTCCCAGGCCTTCAGGGTCCAGGTCAAGACTGTTGCGGAGTTGCCGTCCGGAAGCCAGGGAGACTCGAACGCTCAGCCCAACCATTGAGAGCTCCGCCAAGTAGCCCGAATCTCCCACTTCCCCAATGGCTTTGTTCCCTGCTATCATGCTAGCCGGCAGACACCACTCCATTTTTCCCATCCAGATCGCGAAGGGGCGGCCATTGGGGAAGGCAGATCTCCATATTCACAGTTCAGTCAGTGACGGCATGGCCTCCGTGCCGGAGATCATGTCCTACGTCCAGGAGAAGACTGACCTCGACCTGATCGCCATAGCGGATCACGACCAGGTGGATGGGGCCCTGGAAGCAGCGGAATGGGTGAAGACCCACCCGGGCTGTCACTTCCAGGTGGTGGTCGCTACCGAGATAACCACGTCCCTTGGCCGGCACCTGCTTGCCTATTTCTTCAAGCCACCCTATCCCACGGAGCCCCTACCACGCGGCAAGAGCTACCGGCACACCATAGCCCTTGCGCACGAGATGGGCGGCCTTGTAGGCATTCCTCACCCGACGGTGATGTGGACACCCAGCGGGGGTTACCGCCACATCCTCTGGCTCCTCGCGGAAGGCGTGGAGATCAATGGTATCGAGGTTTGCAACGCGGCCATAGCCGCGAGGGGCAACGCCGACAAGATACGCACCTTCAACCGGCGAGATTTCCACCTGGCCGAGCTGGGGGGGAGCGATGCCCACCACCTGGCGCAGATCGGGTCGGCCTTCACCACATTCCAGGGTCGAACCATCGCCGAGTTTGAGCGCTCCCTTGCCAGGCGCAAGACCAAGGCTCGGTTTGGCAAGGCAGGAACGGTCACGCTCCAGGAACACGCACAGCAGCTGTTCAAGAGCTGGATCGAGAAACCCACTCGAGGCCTCCGCGCCACGCTCGCCAACCGATAGCCTCACCCTCCGGAGCGACAACATCCACCCATGTCACCTCTTGAGTGAACCGCCGCCGGGACGCAGGCTCAACTGAGCGGCGGGCGAGAAAGCCCTCATCCTCAGCAGCATCAGCGTGGCCACGGAGGTCAGTCCTCCCGCGGCAAGAATGGTAGCCAGCACCACGTACTGGTAGATGCCGGCGTAGACAGGGTTGCCACCCGACAGCACCATGCCGGCCATCAGGCCCGGTATCCACACAATCCCGAGCGAACGCAGGTTGTCGATCCGAGGAATGAGGCTGGCCTGCACCGCTCTCTGAACGTAGGGAGCGACGATCACCCTGGGGTCGGCACCGAGCGCAAGTCCTGCCTCGATCTGCCCTGTGTGCGCCTCCACCTCCCCGGCAAAGCGGTCCAGGGCCAGAGAGGCGGAGTTCATGGCATTGGCGACGACCATGCTCCCCACCGGCACCAGGGAAGCAACGCTAGTCTCCGTCAGCCCCAGGAGCACCATCAACAGGATCACGACACCGGAGCCGATTGCCATTCCCCAGAGGCAGTCCCAGAAGGCGCCGGGCAGCCTCTTTGCTCGGCGAGCCGAGGTGTTGGCCGCGGCCACCATCATGGCACCAAGCACCACGATACTGGTCCAGGGTGGACCCTTGAGCAGCAGCACCAGCGCCGACCCAACCAGGATGATCTGTGCAAACCCTCGGGACAGCGCGACCACCGTCTCACGCTCCACATGGATCCCTCGCCCTCTGGCCATCCACACCACGGCCATTGCCATCAGAGTGGCGATGGCCGCCTGAGCCAGCCCGAGGCTGAGCGGGTCAGTAAAGATTCGGCTCAGCATTCAGTATCTCCTCCGCCGTTCCAATCTTGACCGTGCGCCCAGCCTCGAGCAACATCACCCGATTCGCCATTCTGGTCGCCTGTGCCACGTCGTGTGTGACCATCAGGCAGGTAAGTCCCTGCATCTGAAGTATGTTCCGAATCAGAGCTTCTATCTCTCCCTTCGAACCCTCGTCAAGTGCCGACATGGGCTCGTCCAGTAGCAACAGCTCCGGGGAGTTGGCCAGGGTACGAGCC
>JAJYNT010000067.1 GCA_021786215.1 Chloroflexota bacterium
GATTATCCAAAGGACTAGAGAGCAGCGAATAGCGAATAGCGAATAGCGAATAGGCATTCAACGAATCTTCATCACCAGCCGTTCGCAACCTGCCACTAGCCATTCGCCAATCACTATTCGCCAATTACTATTCGCTATTCGCTATTCGCTATTCGCTATTCGCCTGGAGAGTACATGCGCTCGCGGCACCTGGGCATCCTTCTCGCGGCGGTGATTGCCACCTCCATCCTTCAGCTCACGCTCGGAAGCAAACTCACGGTCGTCAGTGCCAGACCCGATCTCGTGCTGCTGCTGGTGGTCACAACGAGCGTCGTGGGCGGCGTCGAAGAGGGGGTGCTGGTCGGCATCCTGGGCGGCATGAGCCTGGATATGGTGTCGGTCACGCCCTTCGGCACCGCAACCATCGCCATGGGCCTGATCGGTCTGGCTACCGGTTTGGGAGAGTCAAACATCTATCGGGCTAACCTGCTGATCCCTCTCGTGGCCGTCTTTCTTGCGACCGTCTTCTACCACAGCTTCCTGCTGCTTGCTCTTCAGGCCGCCGGCTGGTCGGTAGAGTGGATCAGCACGTTAGCGCGCCAGACCATTCCCGGCGCCGCGTTCAACGCTCTTCTGGCGCCCCTTCCCCTGGCCATCGTTCGGAGACTGGCAGCCTGGGACAAGTTGGAGGAGCATCTGGGGTGGTAACCACTCGCCCGCTTCGATCCACGCCGCTCGACCTTGACCCCCCCGGGGAGGCGAAGCCGAAGCGCAACTGGCGTCTGCATCTCCTGCGCCTGTTCGTCCTTCTTTGCTTCTGCATCCTCGTAGCTCAGCTCTGGCGGCTTCAGATCGTGGAGGGGCACAGCTTTCGGCAACTGGCGGACGTCAACCGATTTCGGGTCAGCCCGGTCGCGTCGCCGCGCGGCGTGATCTACGACCGCAACCGCACCCTGGTCGCCGCCAACACCCCCAGCTTCGTCGTCTCAGTGGTCCCGGCCGCCCTCCCGAAAGACAAACCCGACCAGACCTACTCGGAACTGGGCAGCCTCCTGGGCATGCCTCCATCGAAGATCGCGGACAAGGTGGCCAAACGGCGGGGCGACGACTTCACGCCTGTGCCCATCCAATCGGACGTGGAGCGCGACATCGTCCTCCGCGTGGAAGAGCGCCACCTGAAGCTCCCGGGCGTCATCGTCGTGCCCGAATCGAGTCGCGTTTACCCGACGGGGGCGCTCATGTCCCAGATTGTCGGATACATGCTCCCGATTACCGAGGAGGAGCTGGCGCGGAAGCAGGGCGACAAGCAGATGGGCTACCGGCCCGAGGACAAGATAGGAGCTGTTGGCATCGAGTCCGAGTACGAGCAGGAGTTGCGAGGAAAACCCGGGCAAAAGCTGTACGAAGTCGATGCCACTGAGCGCCCCGTCAACGACCTGAGAATCGACGGCGCCGAACCCGGCCACAACCTGACCATCACCATCGACGTTGCCCTCCAAAGGGACGTCACCCGAATTCTCCAGGAGAGCATGGGGCAGTCCGAATCGGCGGCGGCCATAGTGATGAACCCACGAAACGGCCAGGTCCTCTCCCTGGTGAGTCTGCCCACGTACGACGACAACATCTTCTCGGGCAAGTCGCGCCCCAACGACATCGAAGCTCTGCTGAACGACCCCCGGAAACCGATGATCAACTACGCCATCAGCGGCGCTTTCCCTCCTGGGTCGACCTTCAAACTGGTGACGGCGGCGGCGGCCTTACAGGAGGGGGTTGCCAATGCCAGTACCGTGATCGACGCCCCTGGCTACCTGCTGGTGCCCAATCAGTACAATCCCGCCCTAACGCAACGGCTTCCTGATTGGGGAGCGTTCGGGAAACTCGACTTCGTGCACGGGCTCGCCCTCTCCAGCGACGTTTACTTCTACACCCTGGGCGGCGGCACCCCCACCTTCCCAGGTCTCGGCAACGAGCGGCTTGCGAACTACGCGAGGCTGATGGGGTACGGTTCCCCAACCGGCATCGACATCCCTGGCGAGGTAAAGGGCCTGATCCCTACCTCGCAGTGGAAGGTGGCCAACTGGGGGGAGGGATGGCTTACCGGCGATACCTACAACATGGCCATCGGCCAGGGTTTCGTGCTGGCAACTCCCCTCCAGGTTGCCAACGCTACCAATGCCATCGCCAACGGGGGACGCCTTCTGCGTCCGCAACTGGTTGCTTCCATCAACGATTCTGAAGATAAGCCGCTCCGAACTATCGAGCCGGAGACGATTCGCCAACTGCCCGTGAGCGACGCCAACCTTGCGCTCATCCGCCAGGGCATGCAGGGGGTCATGCTGAACGACGACGTCAAGGGTGTCAACATCCCGGCTTTGAAGATAGCCGGAAAGACCGGAACGGCGGAGTTTCCGGGCCCCAAAGACGAGCACGGGATCATGCCGACTCACGGTTGGTTTACTGCCTACGCTCCCTACGATGACCCCCAGGTCTCGGTGACGGTGTTCCTTCAGCGTGGGGGCGGACCGGGCACGGCGGTGCCGGTGGCCATGAAGATCTTCAAAAGGTTCTTCAACTACAGCGATCCATTGCCGACCCCGACCCCTGCGCGTCCGGCTCCGGCGCGCTGACTGCATTGGCCTCGAGGATTTGATGGACTCAGTTCTCAGACGCTGGCGATACGCCGATTACCTGCTGCTGCTGGTGCTGATCGCGCTGCTGGCCTACGGCCTGGCGCTGGTGTACAGCTCCACCTTCCCCTCCACCAACAGCGATGTGATCACTTTCAGCACCTTCGTCCAGAAACAGATGGCCTACGCGGGCGCGGGTCTGCTGCTGATGATCCTGGTGTCCTGCGTCGACTATCGTGTCTTCCACGCCACGGCCTATGTCCTGTACGGTGCATCGCTGCTGCTGCTCGGCGTCGTCCTGGTGCTGGGCCACGGTCAGGCCGACTATGGGTCTCAGAGGTGGATCGATCTGCGGTTCTTCCCGCTTCAGCCCTCTGAACTGGCCAAGCCGGCCCTGGTGGTCGCCCTTGCCAGGTACTTCTCCGACCGACGGCACGAGATACGGGCCTTCCATCACTTCGTGATCTCCTTTCTGATCGCCATCCCCGCGACTTCCCTGGTTTACATGCAACCGGACCTCGGCACATCCACCACCTACCTGGTGATCTGGTTCTTGATGGCCTTCGCCGCGGGGACCCGCTTCTCCTTTCTCGGGATCACCGTCGCGGGTGCTCTGGCCGCCGGCCCGATCCTATGGAGCATGTTGAAGGATTACATGCGGGATCGAATCACCATATTCTTGCACCCCGAAAGCGATCCCTTCGGGCAAGGCTACAACATCATCCAATCTCAGATCAGCATAGGCTCCGGGGGTATGTTCGGCCGAGGCTTCCTGGCCGGCACCCAGAGCCAGGGGCACTTCCTGAGGATCCAGCACTCCGACTTCATCTTCTCTGTCCTCGCGGAGGAGCTGGGCTTTCGGGGCGCGATGGTGCTGTTCGCCCTATTCGTCCTGCTACTGATGAGGATTCTCAGGGCTGCGAGCCTCGCACGCGACGATTTCGGCCGCCTGGTGGCTGTCGGCATGGCCATGACCCTGCTGTTCAGCATCTCCGTGAACGTCGCCGCCAACCTCCGTCTGATGCCCGTCACCGGCATTCCTCTGCCCTTCATCAGCTACGGCGGCACATCTCTTATAACCAACCTCGCGTCCATCGGCATCGTCCAGAGTGTCCTGATGCGACGCAAACGCTTTCTCCGTCCCTCCTAGCGCATCCAACCCCCCTCTCCCAAGGGGAGAGGCGT
>JAJYNT010000327.1 GCA_021786215.1 Chloroflexota bacterium
CCGATCTACCAACCGATCTCGTAGTCCGCGACCCGCCTCGCGAGGTCACGCGCGGCCGCCACGGTGTAGGCCTGGTTCGCATCGATCATGAGCAGGCTGTCGGGACCGATGGCCTCTCGAGCTACCTGGACACGCCTTGCGTCCAGCTTGATCGGGAGTCCGCCGATCTTCACCTTGATCGCGCGGAAGCCGCTCTCCAGGTGGCGATGCGCCTCATGCTCGACCAGGGAGACCGGATCGCCCGTCTCCAGGTAGTAGAAGCCCGTTGCGTAGCCGAGAACCGAGTCCCTGACCTTCCCTCCAAGTAGCTCATACACGGGCTTGCCGGTGATCTTCCCACGCAGGTCCCAGAGCGCGATGTCAACTCCGCTCACGGCCTGCAGGGATATGCCGCTGGTCCGGCCTCCTACCTCATACATCGAGAACATCTTGTCCCAGAGCCGGTTAGTGTTGGTCGGGTCCTCACCGATCAGCAACGGTCGCAGCTGCTTCTCCACGACTGCCGCGAGGACCTCCAGTCCCTGGGCCGCGCCGCACTCACCCCACCCGCTCAATCCCTCATCGGTGACGACCTCCACGAGGCAAGCAACCCGTGCCCTGTTCCAGCCGAGGGCATTCCCTGTCGGGTTCCTCAGCGTTGCCCGCAGTGGATACGCCTTGACGTCTACTATTCGCACTTTCCCGCCTCCAATGTAGCGCAGCCTGATCAAGTGCCCAGTCTCCTGCATCGGACCACCGCTGTTCTTGCGGCGGATTTTAGCACGTTGCCTCCCCCAATCGGGAGACATGCCCTCTGGCCAAGTTGGGTACTAAATGAGTATCATAGTTGCAGGTCGTGGACGCTCTCCTGTTGGACCGGGATGGGCTTGTAGCTCAAGGATCTTTGGTCTGTTGAAAACGTGGAGGTGGCGGCTATGGACTTGTCGCTGCTGATGATGGCGGTGTACGGGATGGGGATTCTCTCCGTCCTGGTGCTGTCAGCGGTAGGTCTCGGGATCGCCCTGAAGGAAGGTGGGTGGGTAACGATGGGTTACCTAACTGCCCTGGGAGCCGCGCTGCTGGACCTTGCGAGGATAGGGCTCAGGGTGTAGCTGACTACAGGGGCGGGGTCCTGGTTTTGGGATGAATCGGGTTGCCAGCGCACTCGTCTGGTGATGGAGCGACAACAGCGCTGGGATGGCTGGCCGGTTTCTTCGTGGACCGGTCTCGGGGTGTGTGCGCGTTTCCGATCGGCGTGCCGCGCGCCTTGACAGGCCGGGCCGGCCTCCGGTAGAATCTAGGTGTCCTCGACGGGCCGAGGTAGCTCAGTTGGTAGAGCACGCGACTGAAAATCGCGGTGTCATCAGTTCGATTCTGATCCTCGGCACCTGTTCAAGCGGAAGTGGCTCAGTGGTAGAGCATCTCCTTGCCAAGGAGAGGGTCGCGAGTTCGAATCTCGTCTTCCGCTCCCGATAGTGAGCTACCGCCGGTGATCGAGCGGGTGTGCCGGTTTGTGGTGGGGATGCTCCGAAGCGGTTATCGGCGACGTGGCCAAGTGGCAAGGCGGAGGTCTGCAAAACCTCTATCAGCGGTTCGAATCCGCTCGTCGCCTCCAAACTACACAATGTGTTGTGGTGGGCTGTCGGAAGGCAGCCCGTATTTTGTGTCCCCTTCTTTCCCCGGTGCTATTGAAGAGTATACACGGGAATCGGCACCGACAGGATATTAAATCCCTGTGTTGGCACCTTACCTGGACAAGGAAAGAGGTTGTTGATTGGGTGCCAGACATGATGCGACGCAAGGGCATAATCTTCAGTACACCACAATTGTCGGTAGAAGCTCGGGTGCGGCATGGCGTAAGTCTCCGCCACCATTTTCTCGATGGAACCGAAAAGGGTCATTCCCACCACAGCGGTAGTCACGCCCTTGAGGAATGCCCTGAGGCTTGCGTTCGTCTGGAAACGGTGGAGTTGGCCGGTGGCCGCGACCGTCATCAGAAACTGCCCGCGGCCAGCCAGCGTTGACGCAAAGGGGGGGCGCTACTACCATGACGTGCATGGCGAACCTGCTGGCAGGGAGCGCCGCCTTCAGGGGCGCTCGCACCCGGAACTGTCATTGGGCCGAGGCCCTCGGCGTGGAGGAACAGACATGTTGACGGTATTGGTGCGCGGCACTGGGGATGTTGGCTCCGCGGTGGCCCTTCGGCTGTTCACGTCGGGATACGCGGTCGTCATGCACGATGACCCAGCGCCAACAACGACGCGGCGCAAAATGGCGTTCTCCGACGCCATCTTCGATGGGCGGGCGGTGCTGGAGGGAGTAGCCGCGCTGCGGATGGATGGACTCGATAACTTGAGAGGAGCCGCTGTCTCAAGGGAGGCGATTCCTGTGATTGTTGCCGATTTGGCACAGCTGCTGGAGGTGCTTCGGCCCGATGTCCTGGTAGACGCCCGTATGCGAAAGCGGGCTCGCCCCGAGGCGCAACTCGGGCTGGCACGTCTTACCGTCGGCCTGGGTCCCAACTTCGTGGCTGGAGAGACGACCGACCTCGCCGTAGAGACCGGCTGGGGAATCGATCTCGGCAGAGTGTATCGGCAAGGAGCTACGCGACCTCTGGAGGGGGAGCCTAACCATATCGGCGGCCACGCGCGCGACCGCTACGTCTATGCGCCGGTCGAGGGGGTCTTCAGCACCAGATTGGAGATCGGCCAAAGCGTCCACGCTGGGCAGACCGTGGCAACTATCGGCTCCGTGAACCTTATCGCCCCGCTTGATGGCGTGCTGCGTGGGCTCACACGAGACGGCGTGAGCGTGTCAGTCAGAACGAAGGTCATCGAGGTCGATCCACGGGGGGCCAGGGCTGTGTTCACAGGCATCGGTGAGCGACCTGGCCGAATCGCCGGAGGCGTCCTGGAAGCAATTCGGGATTGGGAGACGACCGGAGGCACGGACTGAGCGCCTTCAGTCCTCCAGAACCCTGAGCGACCGCGACAAGGCGAAGGGGTAGATCAGCGAATCCCGGACACCGTAGCGAGTTCTGAGTGCCTCGATCAGCAGGTCACTGAATCTGTCCAGTCGGAAAGTGTTCTCCAACCAGGCACGGGCCTCCGGGCGCTCATCGCAGGAGGTCGCTTCCAGCAGAGTTCGCTGGTTTCGCGCCAGTGAGTTTGGTACGGTCTCGGGCTTGCTGATGCTGGTCGGGAATCTGGGAGCCGTAACGGCAACCACCCCCCGGTGGCGCTCATAGCGCAGCACTTGGGGTGGCGGTCATCATTCATCTTGATTGGTGCGATCACCTGCGCCGTGGCTGTGGCAGTCTGGTACTGGGTGCGTGACCATCCATCCGATCTGGGTTTGCCCTCGTTGCGCGAAATCGATGTGTCCTCACCCGGTCACAGCTCGGCCGACACCGCGCCGTCGCGGAAGCTTTCCCTGTGGGTCGGTGCTAAGGTCGTTTGGCACTCGCGGCAGACATGGACCGGCTTCTTGGCCCATTTCGGTCTCCTCGGCAGCTACTTGACCTTCAGCGGACTTTGGGCGGTGCCCTACCTTATGCACGTCTATGGAATGGATCGGCTTGAGGCGGCCAACTATCTGCTTGCCGCATCGGTCGGGCTGCTGATCTCTGCTCCCCTGGTCGGGCACATCTCGGACCGTATCCTCCGCCGCCGCAGGTTGCCGATTGTCGCGATGGCGTTGCTTACATCTGCAGTCTGGTTAGCGATGGGCTTCTGAAACGGGGGAAGACCTCCTGTCTGGGCGCTCTATCCCCTCTTCGGGGCGCTAGTGCTTCGACACAGTGAAGGTGAT
>JAJYNT010000456.1 GCA_021786215.1 Chloroflexota bacterium
CGAATGGAGGTGGCATCGGTGCCGGCCATGGTCATGGCAAACATCAAGGACAGCACGGCGCTGGCGTAAAGAGCCAGACCCGGGAAGTCGATGCGCTGGCCACGAGTAGTGCGTTGGTGACTGCGCAAAAGAAGCTGCGCACCGATCAGAACCACCAGGCCGATAGGCAAATTGATGAAGAAGATCTCGTGCCAGGTCCAGTGCTCGAGGATCCAGCCGCCGATGTTGGGGCCGAGAATACCCCCAATTGGGAAAATGCTGGAGAACAGGCCAATCATCTGGGCGCGTCGATCTTTGAACTGGTCGCTCACTATCCCCACTGCCGATGGCATCAAACCGCCGCCGCCGATCGCCTGGATCACACGAAAGAAGATCAGAAAGCCCACGTTGGGGGCAAGCCCACAGAGCAGAGACCCGACGGTGAAGCTGCCGATGCAGAAGACGAACACCCGCTTCCGCCCAATCTCGTCGCTCAGCTTGCCGGCCAGCGGCATCACTACTATCTGTGTAAGTTGATAAGCGGTGAGCGTCCAGCCTATCCAGTTCAGGTTGCTGTTCAGGGACTTGGTCAACACGGGAATCGCGACCGTGACAATGGTGGAGTCGATAGAGGCCATCAGCAAACCCAGCGCGGCGAGGGTGAAGAAGACGTAGCGCGTGGGCGAGACATCCTGGTCAGACATAACCACTTCCTCAGTCCGGGGATCGTGCCTTCTGTGGGATGACCGACTCGGAGGCTCTTGGCCAGATGAGCGTTGGCGGGAGGCATCGACGATCCACTGACATTGCGCATCACTTTGTGGTGAACCACACTAGTGCTCCGCCACACTGGTTCCGATGTGTATGTAGGGCACGTGGCGCGAGCGAGCACAGCGCCACGGCTCTGCCCCGCCGCCCGGTGATCAGGCGGCGAGGGGGCGGCGGCGCACAGGGCGCCGCCCTACATTTCAGGATCACTGTGGCGGTGTACTAGATTACCACTGCGCAGATCACTCAGTATAACCGACTTGGGCAGATCGGTGCTGAGTGAACAATCCACTCCTCCGGGATCCCGTCAGAAGGGGCTTCGCCCCTTCTGACGGGATCCCGGAAGTGGCGCGAGCGAGCCCTGTATCACCCCCAGGACTATCAAAGACTTCTTGATAGCTGGCTGGTCCCAATTCAGGCGTCAGCGCTTGAACGAGAGGGGATGAGGGGTAGATGTCTCTCCTGATGGCACGGGGCTCGGCCTGACGTGTGGCTAACCGGGCCAACAGCGCTCCCTGGACCGCACTCACCGCACAGGGAACCGTGCTGGCGACCACGCCATAGCCGTGAGACTGAATGTACTCGGCGTTATGCCTCTCCTGACCCGGAAGGTTGTGTACGACTACCAGGCTGGTGCCGGTCGCGACGGCCTCCATCATGGTCGCCGCGCCGGCTTTGGTGACCAGTACGTCGGCCGCCGCCACCAGTTCGAGGAAGTCGCGCGCGCGCCCTCGAACGTGGACGGACCGGTATCTGTCTGAGGATGTGAAGCGACGATAGAGCCGTCTGTTTGCTCCGCATACTACCGCCAGCTTCGCCGGGGCGTGAGCCTCCTGCAGCGAGTCCACCATCTGGCGCAAGGCTCCTGCCCCATCCCCACCCCCGGAGAGAACGACAAGTCCCTCCGAGGGGCCTACACCCAGCCGCCTTCGAGTTTCCTCTCGCTGCGTACGCGCCCGGCCCACAGCCTCCCGATCGTAGATGTGTCCGATCACGCTGATCCTGCTGAGAGGCACTCCCTGGTTCGCCAGGTCACGTCCTACTTCTTCGGTCATCGCCAGGTATCGGTCAATGGATGGAGAGCAGTAGACAGGCTCGGCCACCTCGAGATCCGTGACGACCGCGATGGTTGCGAAATCTCGCGAAGCGGGAAGGATCGGAGCGATTAGCTGTGGAAAGATGGCATGAGTGGTGATGATGGCACGGTTAAGCGGACTAGCTATCAACTCCTCGAAGGCGGGATGCATCTGCCATCTTGCCAGACCCATACCCAGCTTGGAGCAACCTCGGATCCCCATGGAGTTGTAGAAAAGGGAGTAGAGCCTCGGCGCTCTTCGCACGACTGGACCGTACAATCCGAGGAAAGAGTTCAGGGCGCAACCGCAATACTCAGGCACGAAAGGGTTGACGATCCTGGTTTCCAGGTATGGTAGGTAGCTCGAGTCCAGATCCTTCTTGATGGCGTTGGCAATGGCGAGGTGTCCATTGCCGGTGGCCGCTGTCAGTATCAGAACCCGGCCGCGGGATCGTGATGCCATGGTAAAGTCGATCCTCGATGATTCCCGGAATAGCAATTACTTTGGCGTGGGCATGAAGTGTCCTCTCGGCCTCTTGCCCATGGCATAAGCGGTGGAGGTTTTCAAACCGGCCACCGAGGTGAAGATAGGCACGTAGACGCTGAAAACCAGCCAGAAGAGCAGCAACTCCCATAACCAGCGGACGGGACGCTTCTGTCCAGGAACGAGTTCCCTGGTGGCCAGCGCTACCCAGAACACCAACAACCCAAGTAGGCTCACAGCCGTCAGGGTTACCGCCACGGTCGACTTCAGACTACCCATCGCCGAGGGCACTGTGTTGGACTCGACCAGATAGCTGACCACAAGCATCCCGTACCCGGGCATCAGGGTCAGAGTGTCTCGCTCGAGACCATTCCACAGCCGTTGAAGGGCGAGCCAGGGCCGTCCCCTGCTGGAACTCTCGATGAACTCGTCCATGGGTCCCTCGCGCCATCGGGCACTTTGACGAAATAGAGTGACGCAGCTGACCCAGTAGGCTCGAACCTTCTCTCTCCAGAGCGTCTTCGAACCCATCTCCATCACCGGATATACGGAGAGAGGTATCGGCAGGCCGGTCACCCGGAACCTCCGACCGTACTTCATCGTGAAGCGCAACTGTACCCCGGAGTCCTGGCTGTGGGAGTTGGTCGGCCAGAAGCCGACGCTGTGCAGCGCCGCCAGGCTCGCGGCGGCGCCTGTGAAGGCGATCTCCGGCCGCCGATTCCATCCCAGGGTAAGGGTGGAGGTGCCCAGAGCCGAGAGCCGGCTGTGCAACGGAGCTTTCCAGTAGTCGGTGGTGAACAGCACCACCGGCTGATATGCTCTGAAGTCGCGCTCTGAGTCGGTCACGTAGTGGTAAACGAGACAGGGTAGGTACTCGGGATGGAAGAGGGTGTCAGCATCGAAGTCGGCCACGATCCAACGGCGGGGTGAGACTCCGCGCCTCTTGGCATCCCCGTAGAGGATCCTTCCGGCGTAGTTCATCGCCGTGGATGGTCCCGGCAGGGTGCCCGGCTCCTTCGGATGCTTGATCTGCCTGACCGCGACCCGATCGGCGAACTCCTCAGCCAGCATCTCCACCAGCCCAGGAGTATAGGGATCGTTCTCCTCGGTGGCGAATAGCACCTCGACGTTTCTCAGCCGGGTCCCTTCCCGATCCCAATTGGAATCGGCAATCGACTGGACGGTTGCCCTCAGCATGTCGAGGTTCTTCTCCCTGAAAGCCCGTATCATCAGGGTCACTCGGCACTCGCGCCAATCCAACTGACCCTCGCCAGGTAGGGCCAACAGCTTCGCCATCCAGTCCTCGGAGGATGCCCTCAAGACCGACCGGCGATTGATCAGCGCCCTGATACCAAAGAAAGACGCCCTAACCGCGAAATACGCGACGGTCAACCCCACAAAGTAGACCCCCAGGACGGGAGCCACAGCGGTAAGCCAAAGGGGAGCAAGCAATACGGTCCAACTGATGATCGCGGGCAGGC
>JAJYNT010000200.1 GCA_021786215.1 Chloroflexota bacterium
CCCCTCCCCGCTGCGGGGGTGGGGCGGGGGTGGGGTTCTCCCCGAGCGGTCCACCCTAATCCTGGAGCGCCTGGGACCCTCCGGACCGAGCCAGGGACACCTTAAGTTAACGCGTATGGAGACAAGCCCCCGCCCTACGCTTCAAAACCACCGTGGTCGAGCACTAGAGCGGGTTCTCGCTTAGGGATGGGGTTCGACAGATCGAGCCGCCTACGGCTGATGATTGGCGGCTCAGGGCTGATAGCTTGTCGACGAAGGAGCGAAAGTTGGACCACGTGTTCCTGGGACCCCATCCGGGCCTCATGACCGACCTGTACCACCCCGATGCCGCCTACGTCAGCTGGCGGACGGGCAGAAATGGCCCCGCAACATTTGATCTATATGCCCGCACTGCTCCGTTCGCGGGTGCCTATATGCTGGTCGCCGGCCTGGAGATGGCCCTGGAGTTCGTGCAGTCGTTCCGGTATACCGATGAGGACCTCCGGTACCTGGGGCAGATACGAGACTACGATCCGGAATTCCTGGAGCACCTCCACGACCTGCACTTCACCGGCCAGATCCTGGCCATGCCGGAAGGCTCCATCGCCTTCCCCAATGAACCGATCCTGAGAGTCACGGCCCCATTCCAGGAAGCCTTGTTGCTAGAATCGGGGTTATTGCACATGATGAACCTCTCCACCCTCATCGCCACCAAGGCCGCGAGGGTGGTTCACGCGGCTCAGGGTCGGACGGTCTCCGACTTCTCGCTGCGCAGGGCCCAGTCCCCCTTCGTCGTGACCAGGTCCGCCTTCATCGGCGGTTGCGCCAGCTCGGCCTTCCTGGCGGCGGCCTACGAGTTCCGCCTTCGCGCCACCGGCACCATCCCCCATGCCCTGGTGCAGCTGTACGACGGCGAGCGGCAGGCGTTTGCGGCGGTGGCAGAGAGCTTCAACCGATACACCCTGCTGCTGGATACCTACAACGTTCAAGAGGCGATCCACACGGCGGTCGAGGTGGCCCGCGAGTACCAGGATCGGGAAGGACACACCCTGACGGCGGTGCGACTCGACAGCGGAGACCTGCTGGAGGGCTCCAGGTACGTGCGCAAGGTGCTGGACGATGCCCGCATGCCCGAGGTACGGATCCTGGTCAGTGGAGACCTGGATGAGTTCCGCATCGCGGAACTGGTGGCCCAGGGGGCTCCGATCGATGGTTTCGGTGTCGGCACCAGCATAGGAGTGGGTGCGGGATCGATAAAGCACAAGGCCCCCGGCGGTGCTCTGGGAGCCGTCTACAAGATGGTGTGGTACGAGGACGAGGAATCTGCCGATCGACCGAAGATCAAGTTGGCCGGAGAGAAGAGTACCTGGCCTGGGAAGAAAGAGGTATACCGGATCGGCCGATTCGAGCGAGACGTGATCCAGCTGGAAAACGAGCCGAAGCCTGAAAACGGAACGCGTCTCCTGAAGCCGGTTATCCGGAACGGGCAGCTGCTTCCCGGAGCCGTCCCACCGCTCTCGGAGATCTGGGAGCTGGCCCAGCGCAACCTGCAGCAGTTGCCGCCGGAGTACCACGCCCTGATCGTAGAGAAACCGTATCCCGTGGAGCGAAGCCAGAGACTTCTGGATCTCAGGAAGAAGGCGATGGAGCGCTATGGGGGTGAGGAGATACCCGAGAACGGCAACGGGGAATCGCTGATCGGGTAGGAGCCAAGTGGTCCCTCCGCCAAGTTCGCGGCACATTCGCCCGCCAAGTGAGTGGGCAGGGAGACCGTAGGAGCCGGCTCCTGCCGGCGACCCGGATCGCCGCCGGGAGGCGGCTCCCACTAAGGAAGGCTCCTATGTAGCGGCCTCTTCCACCCGCTGGCGGAACTGGGTCTCGTACAGGTTGGCGTACAGGCCCCCTCGAGCCAGCAGCTCCTGGTGAGTGCCATACTCCACCAGATGGCCCCCGTCGATCACCAGGATCACGTCCGCCGCCAGTATGGTGCTGAGCCGGTGGGCAATCACCAGGCTGGTGCGTCCCACCATCACCCGCTCCAGCGCCGCCTGTATCAGCGCCTCCGACTGGGAATCCAGATGGGAGGTAGCCTCATCCAGAACGAGAATGCGCGGGTCCTTCAGGATCACTCGGGCGATGGCGACCCTCTGCTTCTCACCCCCTGAAAGCCGGTATCCACGCTCACCGACGATCGTGTCGTAACCATCCGGCAGCCCCGCGATAAAGTCATGTATGTTGGCCGCACGGCAGGCGGCCTCCAACTCCGCGTCGGTAGCCTTCGGCTTTGCGTAGAGCAGGTTCGCGCGGATGGTGTCGTGGAACAGGTAGCTCTCCTGGGTCACCACACCGATCTGCGAGGACAGCGAGTCCAGAGACACATCCCGGATGTCGATGCCGTCGATCAGGATCCGGCCAGCCGTGGGATCGTACAGCCGCGGCAGCAGATAGGTTATGGTGGTCTTGCCGGCCCCACTCGGCCCCACCAGCGCCGCCAGCTGCCCCGGCTCGATCTCGAAGCTGACATCCTCCAGGGCCCACCGTCTGCTCGCTGAAGGAGCCACCGTGTCCTCCTCGTGGCCATCACCCCCGGCCACAGGTGGATTCGCCTTCTGCGCGACCGGCTTCGAGTGAGGTCGAGAATGCGTGACGGCCGGGGACCCCGCTGTACGCCACCTCACTATCTCCTGCAGCCCGAATACGCCGGGGGCACCCTCTCCCTCCAGATAGCTGAAGGAGACCCCATCGAACTGCACCCGTCCCCTAACCCTGTCCAATCGAAGCGCTGCCGGCTTGTCGGCGATCTCCTGCGGAAGATCCAGCACCTCGAAAACCCGCTCAAAGCTAACCATGGAGGTGGCAAACTCCACCCTTGCGTTGGTCAGGGAGGTGAGTGGACCGTACAGCTGCGTCAGGTAGGCGCCGAACGCCACGATGGTGCCCACAGTGAACTGCCCCTGCAGCACCAGGTAGCCTCCGAGCCAGAACACGACGGCCGTGCCGACGGAGCTGGCCAGACTCAAGCCCAGGAAGAACCAACGGCCCACCACAGCCTGTCGAACCCCCACGTCTCGGACGGCTCCGGCCCGCTCTCGGAAACGGCCGTTCTCGTCGGCGGCCCGGCCAAAGATCTTCACCAGCAGTGCTCCGCTGACGTTGAGTGTCTCGTTCATCAGCGCGTTCAACTGGGCGTTCATGTTCATGCCATCGCGAGTGATACCCCGGAGGATGACGCCCACACGTCGCGCCGGCCAGATGAAGAAGGGCAAGACCACCACTGCCAGCAAGGTCAGCCGCCACTCCAGAGACAGCATCACGGCCATGGTCATGACCAGGGAGAGGGCGTTGGAGATTATGTTGACGCTCGTGCTGGTGACCGCTTGCTGCGCTCCCACTACGTCGTTGTTCAGTCGGGCCATCAGTTCGCCGGTACGGGTGTTGGTGAAGAAGCGCAGAGACATCTTCTGCATGTGGGCGAAGAGCGCGCTGCGAAGGTCGAAGATTATCCCCTCCCCGATCCTGGCACTCAGATAGCGCTGGTACACACCGATGAGGCCGTTGGCCAGCGGTATCCCGATCATTCCCAGCGCCAGGAAATTGAGCCGCTGCAGATCGTGAGTGGGGAGCGCGTGATCGATCAGGTCCCTGTAGAGCAGAGGCGGGATCAGGGTTAGAACATCTATCACGACGATAGTTAGAAGCATCGTGGCGATCCACCGCCAGTAGGGCTTGCCGTAGCCTGCCACTCTGGCCAGAAGTGTCCGGCTGACGCTGGGCCTGTCCTGCTTCTCATCGTACCGAA
>JAJYNT010000229.1 GCA_021786215.1 Chloroflexota bacterium
CGAAGCGGGCGGCCATAAGGTCGCCGGAGCTGATGATCCTGAAGCGGCACTTCGGAATGAGCCTCCAGGCCCTTCTCTACCGTCTGAAGGACCTGGAGATCATCAGCGAGGCGTACTGCACCTCCTGGTGGAGGGAGATCAACCGGCGTGGCTGGAAGAAGGAGGAGCCCGAGCCGCTCCCGGCGGAGGAGCCGCAATGGCTGCGCCTTGCGGCGCTCCGAGCTCTGGCGGAGGGGCTGATAACCCGAGCTGAGGCCAGCGGGCTCCTGGGCGAGACCATCGAGATCGAGGAGCCGATTTCCCTGGTGGAGCGAAGGGCTCTCATGAGATTGCCGCTGGAAGAACGCCGGCGCCTGATCGCCGAGCAGGCCGAGCAGTCTGTGGAAGCCTACGAGGAGGATACCGAAGGGAGGGAGCTGGAGGTCGATGACCTCATCGATGACTAGCCCCTCGCGGGCGAGACATCCGGCGAGACGTGGTGAGATCTGGCTGGCGAACCTGGACCCGACCATTGGCGCGGAGATCCAGAAGGTTCGTCCGGTCCTCGTGGTCAGCACCGACAGAGCGACCTCCATCCAACTGAGGCTGGCCGTGCCCGTGACTTCCTGGCAGCCCAAGTTCCAGGGACGGTTCGGCTACCTGCGGCTCAACGCGGATGGCCAGAATGGCCTCGACCGCGATTCCGCCGTCAACATGTTCCAGGTGCGAAGCCTGTCCACGGATCGTTTCCTGACGCGGCTGGGCTTCGTCCCGGCGACGGTCTTAGAGGAGGTCGTAACCTTCATCGCCTCGGTGATCGAGTACGTCTAGTCTTGTTCGAGATCGTTGGTCGAGAGGAGGTGATGCGAGATGGGCAAGGTGACCAGCAAGAGGGCCGCCAGCGCCGCTGGGAAAGTCCTGAACAGCGCGAAGGCCAGCAAGGCCGCGAAGACTGCCGCTGGAAGCGCCCTCAGCCAGAGGGAGAAGCCACGCAAGAAGTAACCCGGCTCTCAGTGGGCCAGGAGGTTCGCTGGCGGCGCCAGATCGCAAGGAGCGGTTCCGGCTCCAGTCCAGGCACAAACTGTTCCCGGCAGGTGCTCCGGGTGGTGATGGAGTAAATGGAGAAGAAGGTGGAGCTGCACGGCGCCGACCCCCGCGAGCTAGGCCAGGCGCTGTACATGAACCGGATGGTCGGGCGGCTGGTGGACGCCATCGAGCCGGACGACTCCGAGGGCGAGCCTCCCCTAATGCCGGTCCTGAACCGCTTCAAGCCCATCGGCACGACGGCCGAGGTGGACTTCAAGACGGTGCGGCCCTGCAAGCCCGTGGGGCGGAGCCACATCAATCAGGTGGTGCCGGACTCGCCGAGATGGGAATCCACCGCGTGCTTCCGGCTCGAGCAGGCGACGCAGGTGGTGGCGTCCTACGCCCGCAACGAGCCCGGGTTTCGTGATCCCCTACGACTGTGTGGGCGTTAGCCGCGGCTACGAGCCCGACTTTCTCGTCCGCCTCGCCGACGGCCGGACGCTGGTGCTCGAGATCAAAGGGTACGAGACCGACGAGGACCTGGCTAAGCACCAGGCGGCGCATCGCTGGGTGAAGGTCGTGAATAACTGGGGACGCCTCGGGAAGTGGGAATTCCACGTCTGCAAGGATCCGCAAGAGCTGCACCAGGAACCATTCCGGGTTTAGAACTTTCCACCTGGGCGAGCTGAACTGTCGTAAGCTGCACCTGGGGCGCTACTGGCCCCCCACGCGTCCCCCAGCTGTTCCAGTCGGGCTGCCTCACCTGGGACGAGAGTCCCGTGTGCGGTGGCTCCAGATGGAATGCCCACTTCGCTTCTACAATCTCGAGCGGCCATCCCTTTGGCTAAGCCGACTGCCCGATGTCTTCCCGCACCGTCCGAAGCTTCGCCTCGATCTTGGTCCACACTGGTATCGTCGACACCATCTGGAAGGTCACGGGGCTTGTGTGAAATGCCGGGAGGCTGAACCAGTTGAGTAGAGCCAGGGTGACGAGTGGGCCGTTGAAGCCAAACATAAGCATTGGCAGCATCATCCCCTGATACGCGGCACAGTAATCGGAGACCAATCTCCGCGACGGCACCGACTGAAGCTCCAACGTGCCCGGGCTTTGTTCTGTCAGGAAAACGGCAACAGAGGAGATGCCTGAATGAGCTAGATCGCACAATTCCGAGTAGCACTCTATCAGGTGGGGTATATCGGCCCTCTCGAGGACCTCCAGATACTTCCGCACACGCTTCGTCGAATGCGATGCTGGAGCTGCCTCTGAGGGTGTAGTCTTCCTCGCGAAAGCAAAGTGGATGAGGGTGTCCTCGAGTTCGCGGCCCAGGATCATCCCGTCTCTGGCCTTTCCGGTTACGGCTCGTTCGATGTTGGCCGCGTTTTCTGCGAGCGTGGCCGGTACGGATCGCATCACGTCGTAACTGTCCGCCACAGACTCAATGAAGCCTCGGAATGCAGTGGCAAAGGCAAAGAAGTTGTCCTTGTGGGCGGAGACCATCATGCCACGGAGCCACTCACGATGGCGAAGTATGCTAACGGCGGCGGCGAGATGAGCGCGACCGAGCATTTCGGAGCAGTAGATTTTATTAGCCTGGGAAATGGTCGACTGGCAGACTTCCATGTACTCGGCAGTCGGCATGCAGGGATACTTGGTACCGTCTACGGCTGTGGCAACTTTATCTGCCAACTCCAGGTACAACAACGCTTCCCTTCCGAGAAGCCTCTCTTCAATTGACTGGTTATTCATGGCCCGGGCCTCCGATTTGATGAGGTCTGCCCAGCATCGGAACGACGCCGCTTGCCTGCCTTCTTTTGACCATGACAGCAACGAACCCCTCTTGAGCCGGCACTCCCACAGCTACCACGACTCATTTCATCCAGATCGAGAACATGCGTGGTATGGCCGTGGCCTGGGCTGTCTTTCCCGCACGCCACCCCTAAGCGAACTGAGATGCGGCATCCTCGCGGAGATGACGAATTAACGTGAGATACAAATCCGGCCCTGGGAATTAACGTCATGGCTTGTTTGCGTTAATTCTCGTCTGCGCGTCGCGCAGAGATGATCTTCAACACTTCGTCGGCCACGTAGCTCTTGCCGTAGAAGGATTCGCCCCGTTGTCGCGGGATGCCGGCGTCCACCAGCCGCACTACGAGGAGGTAAAGTGCAGGTCGTTGAGGTGCTGTCTCCTCGGCCGGTGCTGACTTTCCGCTCGCCCGCTGCTAAACTCTTGCAGCGCCGACTACAACTACAACGCCGCCGCGAGGGTGGATTTGCGCCCCTACGACATCCTAAACGCCGATAGCTTCCGCCACATTCGCGAGATCCCGGACGCCTCCGTGGATCTCATCCTGACCGACCCGCCCTACAACCTCAGCCCCTACTCCACCGGCAACATCCGGCTCTCCTGGCGCAAGGACATCAACAACGACCTGGCGGAGTGGGACCGGCGTGGCTTCGACCCGGCGGACTGGGTCGAGCAGTTCATCCGCATCCTGAAGCCGGCGGGCAACCTCTTCGCCTTCACCAGCTACAACCTGCTCGGCCGCTGGCACGAGGTGTACGACCCCCGCTTCGACACCTTCCAGTTCGTGGTGTGGCACAAGACCAACCCCGTCCCGAAGATCCGGAAGGCCGGATTCCTCAACAGTTGCGAGCTGATCGTCTGCGCCTGGAATCGGGGCCACACCTGGAACTTCCTGGGGCAGAAGGCGATGCACAACTTCGTCGAGGCGCCCATCTGCATGGGCTCGGAGCGGGTGTCCGACCCG
>JAJYNT010000374.1 GCA_021786215.1 Chloroflexota bacterium
TCAGCCCAGTTTACTGGGCTTGGTCTTTTCAGCCCGAGGCTTGAGCCTCGGGCATGGCTCGCGAAAGTGCGTCCCACTTGATGGACGGACCACTTAGTGAATTAGGAGACGACGGAATGACGAACATGGTCCCGGTTGAGAACGACGCCAAGGACCTTTCTCTGGCTCCCACTGGGAAGCTGCGGATCGAGTGGGCAGAGTCCCAGATGCCGGTTCTGCGGCTGATCCGGGAGCGATTTGAACGAGAGAAGCCGCTGCGAGGGCTTCGGGTTGGAGCCTGCCTGCACGTGACCACAGAGACGGCAAACCTGGTCAGAACGCTGAAAGCGGGCGGCGCCGAGGTCTACCTTTGTGCCAGCAATCCCCTCTCCACCCAGGATGACGTCGTGGCATCCCTGGTGATGGATTACGGGATCTCCGTCTTCGCTCAGAAGTGGGAGGACAACGCTACCTACTACCGCCACATCGAGGCCGTGCTAGCTCACGAGCCCCAGATCACCATGGACGACGGGGCCGATCTGGTCTCCGCACTCCACAAGGAACACCAGGCGCTGCTGCCCAACGTTCTTGGCGGCACCGAGGAGACCACCACGGGCGTGATTCGGCTGCGCAGCATGCAGGCGAACGGCGTGCTCAAGTTCCCCATCGTCGCGGTCAACGAGGCCATGACCAAGCACTTCTTCGACAACAGGTATGGTACGGGCCAGAGCACCATCGACGGCATCCTGCGAGCCACCAACTTCTTGCTGGCGGGCAGGAACTTCGTGGTAGCCGGGTACGGTTGGTGCGGCCGCGGCGTATCCATGCGAGCCAAGGGGATGGGTGCCAACGTGATCGTGACCGAGGTAGACCCTGTCAAGGCGCTGGAGGCGCTGATGGATGGCTACCGGGTGATGCCTATGGCCGAGGCCGCGCCGATCGGCGACGTCTTCGTCACCACCACCGGCGACCTGAACGTCATCGACGCCCAGCACCTGGCGGTGATGAAAGACGGGGCTATCATGGCCAACTCCGGCCACTTCAACGACGAAATCAACATCGCCGCCCTGGAGAGAGATGCCAAGGCCAAACGTCGCATCCGAGAGTTCGTGGACGAGTACGTTTACCCGGACGGGCATCGGGTCTACCTGCTGGGCGAGGGGAGGCTGGTGAACCTGGCCGCCGCCGAGGGGCATCCGGCCGCTGTCATGGATATGAGTTTCGCCAATCAGTCCCTGGCAGCCGAGTTCATGGTGCACCGGGGCAAGGAGCTGGAGAGGAAGGTTTACGATGTCCCGCTGGAGATCGACCGGGAGATCGCCCGGCTCAAATTGAAATCAATGGACGTATCCATAGACGTGCTCACCCCCGAGCAGGTGAAGTACTTGGCCTCCTGGGAATCGGGAACGTGAGTGAGCTAGCAGCCTTCAGCCATGAGCAGTCAGCCGGGGACTGATAGCTGACTGCGGCGGCTGATCGCTCAAGCAGGAGAGGAGCGAGAAAATGAGCAACACCTTCATGACGACCGAGCAAAGCTTCTTCACCTCGGAATCGGTCACTGAGGGGCATCCCGACAAGCTGTGCGACCAGATCTCGGATGCCGTGCTGGATGAGATACTGTCCAAGGATCCCAGCGCCCGGGTCGCCTGCGAGACCGCGACAACCACCGGGCTGGTCCTGGTAGCCGGCGAGATCACCACCAGCTGCTACGTGGACATTCCCGAGATCGCACGCAACACCGTCAGGGATGTGGGCTACACCAGGGCCAAGTATGGCTTCGACGCCGAGACCTGTGGAGTGATCGTCTCCATCAAGGGGCAGTCGCCGGACATCGCCCAGGGCGTGAACAGAGCGCTGGAAGTCCGATCCGGCGAGGCCTGGGACAAGGCAGTAGAGGCTACTGGGGCCGGCGACCAGGGCATGATGATCGGATTCGCATGCAATGAGACAGAGGAGCTGATGCCGATGCCGATCTCCCTGGCTCATCGGCTGTGCAAGCAGTTGGCCCTCGTGCGCAAGGAAAAGATACTCCCATATCTGAGACCAGACGGCAAGTCTCAGGTCACCGTGGAGTACTCACAGGGCCAGCCGAAGAGGGTGGACGCGGTGGTCATCGCGGCCCAGCACGACCCGGTCACCGATTACGAGAAGATCCGCGCCGATATAATGGCAGAGGTTGTCAAGCAGATCATTCCTGCCGGCATGCTGGACGACAAGACCAAGTATTACGTCAATCCAACCGGCCGCTTCGTCATCGGTGGCCCCATGGGCGATGCAGGGCTGACGGGCCGCAAGATCATCGTGGACACCTATGGCGGCATGGCCCGGCATGGCGGAGGCGCCTTCTCCGGTAAGGACCCCACAAAGGTGGACCGCTCGGGCGCCTACATGGCCCGGTACGTGGCTAAGAACGTGGTGGCTGCCGGACTGGCCGACAGGTTCGAAATTCAGATCTCCTACGCCATCGGCGTGGCGAGACCGCTGTCCATCATGATCGAGACCTTCGGCACAGAGAAGGTGACCCCGGCCAGAATACTGGAGTTGGTGAAGAAGCACTTCGACCTGAGGCCGGCCGCCATCATCCACCATCTGCAGCTGCGCCGGCCGATCTACAAGGCCACGGCTGCTTACGGGCACTTCGGCCGGAACGACATCGATGCCCCGTGGGAGATCACCGACAAGGCGGACGTCCTGCGGGCAGAAGCGGGGCTGGGACCCATGGAGGCACAGTCCAGCAACGGCCACAAGGCGGGCAAGACCCTTGCGGGAACCGAAGCGTAGAGTCTACTATTTGGGGGCGGGTTGAGGGCTCGCCCCCAAATAGTGCCCCGAACAGCAACTCCACAACCAAGTACGCGGATTGGTTACATCGTGACTCACACCACAACACGGGCTCTAATCACGGGGATGGCCGGCTTCGTGGGCAAGCATCTGGCCAGATATCTGGTCGGCGCCACCGACGCGAAGATCCACGGAATGGCCCTTCCAGACGAACGCACGGCAGACATCGAGCAGGAATTGGGTTCCAGACTCGAGGTGCGGAGAGGGAACCTGATGGAGGCAGACCGTCTTCGGGAGATTGTCGAGACGGTACAGCCCGACTGGATCTTTCACCTGGCGGCCCAGTCTTTCGTTCCCACCGCCTTTGCCGATCCAACTGGCACCCTGGTCAACAACATTATCGGCCAGGTCAACCTCTTCCAGGCTGTCCTCGCCTCCGGAGGGCATCCGACCATCATGGTTGTGGGCTCCAATGAGGAATATGGGATGGTGCAGCCGGAGGATATTCCGATCGACGAGGGCACGCCGTTCAGGCCGGCCAACCCCTATGCCGTCAGCAAGGTGGCCCAGGACATGCTGGGCTATCAGTACTTCGTAGCCTACGGCCTGCCCATCGTTCGCGTCCGCCCATTCAACCATGTGGGACCCGGCCAGAGCGATCGCTTCGTGGCTTCGAGCTTCGCTCGGCAGATAGCCGAGGCAGAGCTGGGGTTGAAACCGCCGGTTCTCAAAGCGGGCAACCTCGACGCCGAACGGGACTACACCGACGTGCGGGACATCGTGCGCGGCTACCATCTGGCAGTTTCGATGGGGAAACCGGGCGATGTCTATAATCTGGGAAGCGGACGGGCCGTCTCGATCAGGCAGCTACTCGATATCCTTCTTTCTCTGAGCCGCATCCCCATTCGGATCGAGCAGGACCCCAGCCGGCTCCGCCCCGTGGATATCCCCAGGGTCGTCGCCGACGCCGGCAAGTTCAGGGCGCTCACCGGATGGAAAGCGGAGATGCCTCTG
>JAJYNT010000132.1 GCA_021786215.1 Chloroflexota bacterium
CTCAATCTCCTTGATGTCGGCCGTGTCAACGAAAAGCTCCATCGCTTCAACTCTCCTCAGCTTATCATTCTTTCCAGAGGCAGAGGCCTCTGGTCGCCTTCTCGAAGGCTGACTTTGCAGGCGCGGATGAAGGCCGCGAACAGTGGATGGGGACGATTGGGCCGTGACTTGAACTCAGGGTGGAACTGCGTCCCCAGCATCCATGGATGCCCGGCAAGCTCCGAGATCTCCACCAACCGAGCATCGGGGGAAACCCCGCTGAAGACGAGGCCGGCCACCCCCAGAAGCTCCCTGTAGTCGTTGTTGAACTCGTAGCGATGCCTGTGGCGCTCGAAGATTATGTTAGTGGTGTTGTAGGCATCCGCGGCCCTTGTGCCGGGGATCAGTTGACAGGGGTACTGTCCGAGCCTCATGGTTCCCCCCTTGTCTCCCACATCCCGCTGCTCGGGCAACAGATCGATCACCGGATGCTCACTGAACATGTTGAACTCGGTGCTGTTCGGGTCGGAGGTGCCCAGCACGTACCGGGCCAGCTCAATCACCATGATCTGCATGCCCAGGCAGAGGCCAAAATAGGGGATGTCGTGCTCTCGGGCATAACGCGCGGCCTGGATCATCCCTTCGACACCACGGTACCCGAACCCGCCTGGCACCACAATGCCGTTCAACTCCTTGAGACGGTCGTCACCCTCCCGCTCGAGCTCCTCGGAGTCTATCCAGACAACCCGCACCTTCCGATTCTCATGTAGACCCGCATGGATAAGCGACTCCTTGACGCTCAGGTAGGAGTCGTGGAGTTCAACATACTTGCCCACTACCCCCACTATGACCTCGTCCTTGAGCTGCTGGGTGCGATCCACCATCTCCCGCCACTCGCCCAGATCGGCCGGCCTGTCCGGCAATCCCAGCCGCTCGACAACGAAATCGCCGAGACCGGCCTCCTCCAGAATGAGGGGAACCTGGTAGATGCTTGGAACCGTCTCCAACGGGACCACGGCCCGCTTCTCCACGTTGCAGAAGAGCGCGATCTTCTCCTTCAGGTCGTCGCTCACCGGATAATCGGACCGGCACACGATGACGTCGGGCTGGATACCGATGCCACGCAACTCCTTGACGGAGTGCTGTGTGGGCTTGGTCTTCAACTCGTGGGTGGAGCCGATGTATGGAAGGAGCGTGAGGTGGATGTAGAGGCTGTTATCCTCTCCCACATCCCGACGCATCTGCCGGATGGCTTCCAGGAACGGCAGGCTCTCGATGTCGCCGACGGTGCCTCCCACCTCGACGATCACCACCTGGGCACCAGTCTGTTTCGCTACCCGAGTGATCCGCTCCTTGATCTCGTTGGTAATGTGGGGGATCACCTGAATGGTGCCACCGAGGAAATCGCCCCGCCGCTCCCTACCTATAACGCTCTTATATATCTGCCCGGAGGTCACATTGCTGGCCCGAGTGAGGCTCACGTCGATGAAGCGCTCGTAGTGGCCTAGGTCCAGATCGGTCTCGGCACCATCGTCGGTGACGAACACCTCGCCATGCTGGAAGGGGCTCATGGTGCCTGGATCGACGTTGATATAGGGATCCAGCTTTTGAACCGAGACGGTGAAGCCCCGGCTCTTCAGAATGCGTCCCAGGGAGGCAACGGTGATCCCCTTACCGACCGAGGACACCACACCACCCGTGACAAAAATGAACTTGGTCATCGGCTACTCCCGCACCCCAATGTACAAACTACTTGCCGGCTGTCAACATCACCAGAAGCGGGGCTATCACAAGAGCAGGCAGCATGTTGGCGACCCGAATCTTGGTGAGCCCCAGGATATTCAGCCCAATCCCGACGATGAGGAGACCACCGGCGGCTGTCATCTCTGTCATCACAGGCTCTGAAAGAAGAGGTTTCGCCCAAACCGCACCCATGGTTAGTGCCCCCTGGTATACCAGCACCACGATGGAGGAGAGAACCACCCCCCATCCAAGAGAGGATGCCAGCGCTATCGCCGTGAACCCATCAAGCACAGACTTCACGGCCAACGTGTTGTAGACGCCGGTGAGGCCATCTTGAAAGGAACCCAGAATGGTCATGGGGCCTACGCAGAACACGAGACTGGCCATGACGAAACCTCTGCTGAAGGGGGATTCACCCGTGACCTGTCCACCATCAAGCTTTGCATGATTCGCGCCAGTCTCCTTGCCCGCGACCTTCCGCTCTACCCAGTCACCGAGACTCTTCAGGGCATCGTCGATCCCCGCGGCTTCGCCGAGAACGGCCCCTAACACAACACTTCCAAGCACGATGATGGCGCTCCGCGTACCGAGCGCCATTTGGAAGCCTATCAGAAGTGTCATCAACCCTATGGCGTGCATCACCGTTTCCCTGAAGCGATTCGGTAGCCGCTCGCCAATCACCGCCCCCACCGTCCCACCCACCAGGACGGTGGACACATTGAGAATAGTTCCGGTCAAACTGGCCCCTTCTACACTTGGAAAGTGGGCAGGCGGAGGGCGCCTAACCAGGGTGTTGCCCCAACCATCTATCAGCCGAAGGAAGGAACAGGGCTCCCTACAGTCGCTCGTAGCGCTCCACGTTCAGGACAAAGACCGTGGCCCCGCCAACCTGCACCTCAACGGGATAAGGCATGTAGAATTCGCCCGGCTCCATTACCGGAGGGAGGGGATTGATGTATTGAGTCCGAGTGTTGCAGCTGCTTTCCACCAGGGAGAGAACCTCGTCCACGGTGGAATCCTCCACCCCAACCAGGACCGTAGCGTTTCCCTCCTTCAGAAAGCCGCCGGCGGTGTTGATTCGGGTGGCCCGATAGCCCTTCTCCGTGAGCGCATCGATCAGGGTGCCGGCATCCTCCTTCTGCACGATGGCCACGACCAACTTCATCCTGCCCTCCCCGTATCACACCGGCCGCCGCGACACCCGCTTGCGGTCCAGCAGACTGGACACTGCTTCCATAATTCTATCTTGAAGTGTCCTAAAGGGCAATGAAGCGTCCAGCACCAACCATCGATCTGGATCGGCCTCGGCCAGATCCAGGTAGCCCCGTCGAACCCGCTGGTGAAAGGCTAGCTCCTCCTCCTCGAAACGGTTCCACTCCCCTGTGCTGCCGGCCAGGTAATCGCCCCGCTTCCTCTCCAGTCCCAACCGTGGATCGAGATCCAACAGGATCACCAGGTCCGGCTGCAGATCGTCGGTAGCAAAGCGCACCACCGATGCCACCGGTTCCACCCCGAGCTTTCGGCCGTAGCCCTGGTAGGCGATGGTGGAATAGCTGAAGCGGTCCGAAACCACCACCTGCCCCAGCCCCAACGCCGGCCTGATCACCTCTTCGACAAGTTGGGCTCGAGACGCGCTGTACAGGAGAGCCTCGCTCCGAGGAGAGATGGCCACGGGCGTGGCAGGAAGGAGGATCTGCCGAATGGCATCCCCCAGCATCGTGCCACCGGGCTCCCGGGTGAAGACAACCGGGTAGCCGGCATCGGCCAAACGAGCGGTCAGCGCCCTCGCCTGGCTGGACTTCCCGCCGCCCTCCGGGCCTTCGAACACCAGAAACGCCCCCACCTACTCCTGCTCCGTCTTGTAGATTTTCACCCGCCGATAGGGCTCCCGGCCTTTGCTGCGACTGGAGAGGTTGTACCGCTCCGCCAGCTGGTGCTGCAGGCGGCGTATGTAGGCGCTCTGTGGCGACAGCTCCACCGGCTTGTTGCCGGAGAGCACCTGAGACACGGCGTCCTCTGCCTCCTGCAGGGCGTAGGCCGTGGG
>JAJYNT010000084.1 GCA_021786215.1 Chloroflexota bacterium
ATGGGCTGGAGGCCATGGAGGCAGCTTACCAACAGCGCCCGGACGTCATGCTTCTTGACGTGGTGATGCCGCGGATGAACGGCTACCAGGTGTGCCGGATGCTGAAGCTCGACGAGCAGACCAACTCCATTTCGGTAGTCATGCTGACCTCGAAGGACCAGCCGTCCGATCAGTACTGGGGACTGCAGACCGGTGCCGACGCCTACGTAACCAAGGAACAGCCGCTGAAAATGGTGCTTCAGGCAATCGAAGGGGTCCTGGCTGTCCGTGAGAAGCCGGGTGAAACCAGGGCTGAAGCCGCCATCGTTCGTTCCGCCAGCGCGGTAGATCTGCTGAGCCGGCTGAACGACATTCTGGATCGGAAGCTGTACGAGGCCACCATCCTGGGAGAGGTTAGCAAGCTGGCATGGTCCGCGACCGACTTCGATCGGACCGCCAAGGAGATCATGGCCCTCTTTGGGAGACTGTTCGACTTTAGTGTGGCAGGCATGCTCGTCCCTGGAGATAAGTCGCGGCCCGGCGAACTGCTCTGGATGGTGCGCTCCACCCTGCCCAGCGCCCTCCTGGAGAGTTGCGAAGAGGAACTGGCCGCGGTGCTGGCAGGCAAGAACAGAGTGCCCTTGGAGCGAAGGGGTTTGAAGCGGCGCACCGTTTTCGGCCCCGGGGTCAGGGTGACCTCCGATCGCGAAAGGGTCGCAACGATCTTGGGAAACAGCCATATCGTACCCCTCGGCTCCAGAGACTATGAAACCGGCGTGTTCGGACTTTGGGGAAGCGAGCGGGACTTCTCTTCGCAAGAGTCCCTGCGGATAGTCGGGATGCTCGCCAATGCCTCCTACGTCGTACTCGACAACGCCAGGCTCTATCAAGAGATGCAGAGGCTCGCAACGACGGACGAATTGACCGGACTGGCCAACTACCGACAGTTTCAGGAGACTCTGGATCGAGAGTTCCAGAGAAGTCGAAGGACCGGTGACCCGGTATCTGTATTGATGATGGACCTGGACGATTTCAAGCTGATCAACGATGCCTTTGGCCACAAGGTAGGGGATCAAGTGCTGCATACTGTGGCAGCATCGTTCGCCGGAAATGCTCGCCAGTATGATCTGATCGCCCGGTACGGCGGGGAGGAGTTCGCTGTGGTACTGCCGGGCACCGAGGCCAGAGGGGCTGTGGAGATGGGAGAACGGCTTCGACTGTTGGTGCGCACAGTCGCCGGACGGTTGAATCTGGAGCGGCTCAGTGCAAGCGTCGGCGCGGCTGTTTACCCAAATGCTCGGATCACCGACGCTCAGGGACTGGTGCGTGAGGCGGATGCCGCACTGTACCGCGCAAAGGCAGAGGGAAAGAATCGGGTTCGCTTGGCCGCTCAGGGGTGATCCACTGCCGCGGGGATCGCGGAACTGGAGGGGTCTCGTTGGCCAAAGAGAACGGAGAAGTGGTTGCCATAGTCGGCAACGGATGCGCTGCTGCGGAATGCGTTAAGGCCCTTCGAGAAAGCGGCTACAGTGGAGAGATCCACCTCTTCACGGATAACAGCTGGCCCGTCTACAACCCTATGCTCACCACCTACTTCGTGACGGGAAAGATCGGGTTCGACGCGCTCTTTCCTTACGGTGGTGGCGCCTTCTTCGAGCGGTATGGGGTGAAGGTGCATCCCGGTTCGCCGGTGGTGGCCCTGGACGCTGCACAGAAGGTGATGGCCAACCGAGCGGGTTTCGATCTGAAGTACGACCAGTGCCTGATAGCATCGGGCGCTTCCCCAATCCTGCCCCACATCGAAGGTATCGACTCCCCACGGATTCACACGATGAGGACGGTGGAGGACGCTGTTCGCCTTAAGGAAACGCTGGCGGAGAGACCGAGGAGTGCACTCGTCGTTGGCGCTTCGATGGTCGGGATCAAGCTGGTGGAGCTGTTTCACGGGATGGGAATGGATGTTTGCCTAGCTGACCTGGCCGAGCAGATCTTTCCCCTCGCCGCCCATCCTGCGTGCGCTCGCGTGATCGAAGATCGCCTGCGCGACAGAGGCGTGCGGTTAAGGCTCGGTGCCGGCATACAGAAGGTGGAGGAGACCCCGCGGGGCGTGCGGGCCTACTTTGGCGACGGCGGCGCGAGCGAGGAGGCCGACCTGCTGATGATGTGCATCGGCGTGCGGGCGAACACCGGTTTCGTAGACAGGAGCCAGGTGGAGGTAAAGCAGGGGATACTGGTGGACGAGCGGATGCGGACGAGCGCGGAGGGGCTCTACGCCGCGGGCGATGTGGCCCAGGGCAGGGAACTCCTTTCGGGAGGGCAGCAGATAATAGGGCTGTGGGCCAACGCTCGCTACCAGGGACGCACCGCGGGAAGGAACATGGCAGGGGCAAGTGAAGCATTCGCCGGGAACATTCCCCACAACATCACCCACTTCATGGGGATGGATTTCGTGGGGATCGGCAACGTGCGGGACTACGATAGGATGGAGGAGCGATCCGACGGGAACGGTCTGGTCCAGCTGTTCTGGCGCAATGGACTGCTCGTAGGGGCGAACCTGCTGGACAGCTACGCCGAGGCCGGCATCATCAAGAACGCCCTAGTGAAGGGGGCTATGCAGGGCGGTCTCAGGGACGTCCCCAAGTGGTGGGTCCAGGGCGCAGCGCCTGGCGAGGTCTGGGGTGTCCCCAGATTTAGACTCTCGATTCCTACGCATATTTAGCGGAGGTCGATAATCACAATGGATGTGCAAACCCTGCTGAAAGGGAAGATCGCCGCTCCCGAAACGGGCATCGAGATCCGAAAGTCGATCTGCGCCATCTGCGATCCCACGACGCAGTGCGGCTTGGACCTCTATGTCAAAGACGGGAGGATAGTCAAGGTCGAGGGCAGCAAAGAGAACCCCTACAGCGTCGGGACACTCTGTCCCAAGGGGGCAGCCCAGCGACAGTACGTCTACAGCGAAGATCGGCTGAAGACGCCCCTCAAGAGGGTCGGGCCGAGGGGCTCCGGCAAACTGGAGCCGATATCCTGGGATGAGGCTCTGGACACGATCGCTGCAAGGGTGAACGCGATCAGAGAAGAGTATGGCCCCGAGAGCGTGGCCTTCTTTGCAGGCTACACCAAGTACTTCAGACCCTTCCTGAAGCGGCTGGCCCATTCATTTGGCTCGCCCAACTACCTGACGGAGTCGAGCGTCTGCTCCACAGCCACGGCCCTGACCCAGCAGCTCGTCTTTGGGGTGTCCACCCGCCCCGACATGGCGAATACCCGCTGTCTGCTGGTGTGGAGCGCCAACCCGTTCTACACCAACCCCGGCAACGCAAGGGCGATTCTCAAGGGTAGGTACAGGGGGATGAAGCTGATCGTCGTGGACCCGCGCGAAACGCCGACGACGGCTCACGCCGACATCCACCTGCAACTCCGGCCAGGGACCGACGGGGCACTGGCTCTGTCCATGGCCCACGTGATCTTCGACGAGAAGCTGTACGACCAATCCTTCGTCGCCAACCACAGCTACGGCTTCGAGGAGTATCGGCGATACGTAGAGGAGTTCCCCCCTGAGAGAGGGGAAGAGTTGACGGGCGTTCCCGCCGACAGGATCACGGAGGCCGCCCGGATGTACGCTTCGGTGAAGCCGGCCGCCATCTTACCGAGCGCCGCGCCCGTGGTGCACAACACCAACGGCGTGCAGAACTATCGAGCGGTGTTCTCGCTCGTCGGGCTGACCGGCAACTTCGACGTCACGGGCGGCAGCTTCGTCGAGCCCACCAGCTTC
>JAJYNT010000178.1 GCA_021786215.1 Chloroflexota bacterium
AAGCTATCCTTGCTCATCATCAGGAAGATGCCGCCGGTGATGAGCCCCAGGACGTAGCTGAGGGCTCCGGCCAGGTTGGGGGCCATACCCGCGTCCGACTGAGCACCGGGGTTCAGATTGCCACCGTTGTTCTGCATCGGGATCCTCCTTCCCATTTCCATTTCCGTCTGGATAAGTACTCCTGGGGTGAAAAGAGGTCTGGAAAACCAAGTTGCCGCCCGCTTCTTCTACTTCTACACCTCCCTAGATTGATGGATCAGGGAATGGTCGGCCTTCGCTAGTCACCATCGCGGCTGGAAGCCGCCGGGATTGGCGTCCGGTCCTGAGTGGAAACGATCGTGGCTACTCAATGGTACGCGCCAGGTGAACTCGGGTAATGTGTGGACCCAGGGTGGAATCCCAATACAGATCGGAACTGTGCGAATTACTCGCCGGATCTATCCGTGGCGCTTCCAAGATGCAGGAGGTGATCCTCAGGTAACAACATCGTAATTATCAACTTATTGGATGATGCTGTCAATGGGCGCGGGAAGGGTTGACTGAAAGGCGTTGGATCGTTAGACTCACTCCAGAAATGAATAGTACCTGGTTGATGGTTGCCGGAGAGACCGCGATGGTGCGGCGCCGAAGGGGCAAGACAGCAGACTGGAATCTCTCAGGCAGAAGGACGGCAACCGGACAGGATCCTGGAGAGGCTCTCATTCGAAGGGCACCGAAGGGGACGGCCCAGCCGGGGAGGTGGGCGGTATCTCTCAGGTAGACGGGACAGGAGGCGAAAGCTGTTTCCTGTCCTTTTTTTCTGCTTGTGTTGATTGTTCCGAGAGGGGACAGTTTGTGGTGAGCCTTGCGAAAGCGACTTGATCTTCTGCTGACGAATAGGGGTCTCGCGCCGACGCGAGAACAGGCCCAGTCGCTAATCATGGCCGGGTCGGTGACCGTGGCCGGCGAGGTGGTGGACAAGCCGGGGACGAAGGTCGACGAGGATGCGGCGATCTCGGTTACGGCGGCGCCGAAGTATGTGAGCCGAGGTGGGCTCAAGCTGGAGAAGGCGCTGGATGAATTCGGAGTGGACGTCACCGGTCAGGTTGTGGTGGACGTGGGGGCCTCGACCGGGGGCTTCACCGATTGCGTGCTTCAGCATGGGGCTGCCCGGGTTTACGCCGTGGATGTGGGGTACGGCCAGTTGGACTGGCGTCTACGCTCCGATCCCAGGGTTGTGGTCATGGAACGGACGAACGCTCGTTACCTGACCAGCCTTCCGGAGCCGGCTGATCTGATCACGATGGACGCCTCCTTCATCTCGGTGCGGTTGATCATTTCCGCGGTGGCGCATCTTCTTCGTGAGGGCGGTAGGATGATCGTGCTTGTGAAGCCGCAGTTCGAGGCCGGTCGTGGTCAGGTGGGAAAGGGGGGCGTCGTGAGGGATCCTCAGGTCCACCGGCAGGTACTGCAGGGGCTTGTGGAGTGGGGCGATCGGGAAGGCTTCGGGGTACAGCGCGTGACGGTATCTCCCATAAAGGGGCCTTCCGGGAACGTGGAGTTTCTTGCCCTCGTTGTGCCGGGCAAGCGGAGCAGACCGGACGTTAGTGAGCAGATAGAGGCGGCTGTCAATGGCTAAAGGGCAAAAGGTGGAGTCTGAGAAGTCGGTTGCGCTGATCTTTCAACCGATGCTGATGGAGGCCCGTCGATTGGCCGACCAGTGTCTGCGGATCGTCGAGACAGCCGGGTACACGCCCCGGCTGCAATCCGCGTGGGAGCTGGGCCCGTCCGTGAGCAGCGAGGGTGTGCGGCTGGCGATAACCTTCGGGGGGGACGGGACCATTATCAGGGCCGCCCGGTGGCTGGCGGGGACCGGTGTGCCGATCCTGGGTGTCGCGATGGGCAAGCTGGGTTTCCTGACCGAGATGCAGCCGGACGTCGTGCGCGACCGTCTCCCGTCGGTCCTTGCGGGCGACTACTGGGTGGACGAGCGATCGATGCTGGCGGCGAGGGTGGAGTCGGGCCAACAGCCGGACGGCGCGCCGGCCTCCCCGTTGATCGCGCTGAACGACGTGGTGATCGCGCGCGGGGCGAGTCCTCGTGTTGCTCAGATAGAGGTACAGGTGGATGGGGTGCCGCTGGTCAAGTACGTGGCCGACGGTTTGGTGGTGGCAACCCCCACCGGCTCCACGGCATACGCGCTTTCGGCGGGAGGGCCGGTTGTGGCGCCGGGGGTGCAGGGCGTGCTGATCGTACCCGTCGCGGCCCATCTGGCCGTGCTGCGCTCCATGCTAGTGCCGGTGTCCGCTCGGATCGAGGTCCGGGCCTCGGCAGATCAGCCGACGCTGTTGGTGATGGACGGGCAGGTCCAGATCCCATTGAAGAACAACCAGCCCGTCACCGTGGAGATGGCGAAGGAGAGGACGCTGTTCGCGCGGACCGGGACCCCGAGTCGTTTCTACGAGACGCTGGTGGAGAGCCTGAAGAGGAGATAGTGCGGCGCGGGTCGGTCGACCTTCGGTGGTGGGTACCTTTAAGAAGAGGTTGAGGTCCACATTGCTTGCTGAGCTCTACATAAAGAACTTCGCCATAGTGGACGAGCTGCGGGTTCGCTTCGTCAGGGGGCTGAGTGTGTTGACCGGCGAGACCGGCGCCGGGAAGTCGATCATCGTGGACGCTCTGGGCGCGACACTGGGGCAGCGGGTGGGCACCGAGGTGATTCGGACCGGGGCCGACCAGACAGTAGCGGAGGCGGCGTTCGAGCTCGACCTCGCCGGTGAAGCTAACGGGACGGCCGCCGAGCTAGCGGCGCTGATGGCCGAGCATGGGATCGACATCGGCGATGGTCTGCTGGTGCTGACTCGAGAGATCAGCCGTGCGACCGGCCGGACCGTTGCGAGGGTAAACAGCCGGGTGGTGCCGGTTTCGGTGATGCAGCAGCTGGGGCAGCTGCTGGTGGACATCCACGGGCAGAGCGAGCATCTGTCGCTTCTGCGGGTGAAGGAGCATGTGAACTATCTGGACCGCTACGGCGGTCTGATGGAGTTGCGGCAGGCGGTGGCTCAGGGGGTCAAGGAGTTGAGGGCCGTGCGCGCCGAGATCGATCAGCTGTCCCGCGACGAGAGAGAGTCGGTCCGGGAGATCGACCTGCTTCGCTACCAGATCGACGAGATTCGTGCGGCTGACCCTGCGTCCGATGAAGAGGGAGCGCTGGCCACCGAGAGGGTGCGTCTGAGGAACGCGGAGCGGCTGCGAGAGCTGGCGAACTCGGTCCACCAGATGGTGGGTGGGGGCGAGGATCAACCCGGGGCGGGCGACCTGCTTGCGCAGGCGGAGCGGCTGTTCCAGGAGTTGGCGCGTCTGGATCCCTCCCTGGAGGAGGATTACCGGGCTCTGGAGTCGGCCCGATACGCGGTGGAGGAGGTCGCGCAGAAGGCTCGCGCCTACGCCGAATCGGTGGAGGACGATCCCGAGCGGTTGAACGAGCTGGAGGAGCGGCTGGAGCTGCTGAGCAGTCTGAAACGGAAATACGGCAGGACCCTGGCCGAGGTGATCAAGTACCGCGACGATGCCGAGGTGAGGCTCGAGAAGCTGTCCAATCGTGCCTTCTACATGGGCGATCTTCGGCAGAAAGAGGGCGCGTTGTTGGAGAGTGTCGGGGGGCTCGCCTCGACCCTGTCTCGGAGACGGAGGGATGCGGCGGCAGGGCTGGCGGAAGAGGTGACAGGGGAGTTGGCCGCCCTGAACATGAAAGGGACTCGGTTCGAGGTGG
>JAJYNT010000338.1 GCA_021786215.1 Chloroflexota bacterium
TCTATGCTGTATCAACAACTAACATGCCTTAAGTTAACGCGTATGGGGATGAACCCCCGCCCTACGGAGCCGGACTTGCGGAACGACGCGCTAGGCGATTTCTCGCCGCAATTCGATGATCTGGTCACGCAGGAGAGCGGCCTTCTCGAACTCCAGCTCCTTTGCGGCCTGCTTCATCTGCGACTCCAGATCCTTGATCAGCCGCAGAATGTCGTCCTTCGGCATCGGGACGCCCGAAGCCTCGTAGGTAGCCGCCGTCTCGGCCACCGCCTTCATCCGGCTCGAAATGTCCTTGATCGCCTTCCGGATCCCGACCGGCGTGATCCCATGCTTCTCGTTGTACTCCATCTGCAGCCGACGACGACGATAGGTCTCATCTATAGCTCGCCTCATGGAATCGGTCACTGCATCCGCATACATGATGACGTGGCCATCCACATGCCGCGCAGCTCGACCCATCGTCTGGATCAGGGAGCCCTCGGAGCGCAAGTACCCTTCCTTGTCTGCATCGAGGATCGCCACCAGTGAGACCTCTGGCAGGTCGAGCCCCTCGCGCAGCAGGTTGATCCCTACCACCGCGTCGTAGACCCCGAGCCGCAGGTCTCGCAGGATCTCAATGCGCTCGAGCGTCTCGATCTCCGAGTGCAGGTAGTGAACCTTTATCCCCATCTCCCTGAGATAGTCCGCTAGATCCTCTGCCATCCTCTTCGTCAGGGTAGTGATCAGCGCCCTCTCCCCCCGATCGACCCTCGCCTTGACCTGCTCCAACAGGTCGTCGATCTGTCCGGCAGTAGGTTTCACCTCGATGCTGGGATCTATCAGCCCGGTGGGACGGATCAGCTGCTCGACCACCTGCTGGCTGCGCTCCCTTTCATAGGGACCCGGCGTTGCCGAAACGTACACCACCTGGTTGACGTGGCTTTCGAATTCCGGAAACTTCAGCGGCCGGTTATCCAATGCCGAGGGCAATCTGAAACCATAGTCCACCAGAGTTTTCTTCCGCGAGTAGTCGCCCGCGTACATCCCCCTCACCTGGGGGATCGATAGGTGCGACTCGTCGATGAAAATCAGGTAGTCGTCAGGAAAGTAGTCCAGCAGGGTCCAAGGTTGGCTCCCCGCAGCTCGGCGCGACAGATGGCGAGAGTAATTCTCCACCCCGTTGCAGAAGCCGGTCTCGCGCATCATCTCGATGTCGTAGTGAGTCCGCTGCTCCAGCCGCTGGACCTCCACCAATTTTCCGTCGGCTCTCAACTCGGCAAGCCGTTCCTTCAACTCCCCCTCGATGTCCCTGATCGCTTCCTCGAGCTTCTCCTGGGTCGTCACAAAGTGCTTTGCCGGGTACACGTCCACCTGGGTCCGCTCCACCAGCAACTCTCCGGTCAGAGGATCCACCTCGCTGATCCTCTCCACCTCGTCGCCCCAGAACTCCACCCTGATCGCGATGTCCTCACCCACCGGATGGATCTCCAAGGTATCGCCACGAACTCGGAACTTTCCTCGACTGAAGTTGTAATCGTTCCGCTCGTAGTGGATGTCCGTCAGGAAACGAAGTACCTTGTCCCGTCTGTGGCGCTCCCCTCGCCTCAGGGTGAGCACCACTTTCCCGTACTCCTCAGGCGATCCTAGGCCGTAGATGCAGGACACGGAGGCGACAATGACCACGTCTCGCCTCTCGAACAGCGCTTTGGTTGCCGAGTGGCGAAGTCGGTCGATCTCCTCGTTGAGCGATGAGTCCTTTTCGATGTAGAGATCCGACTTGGGTACGTAGGCCTCGGGTTGGTAGTAATCGTAGTAGCTGACGAAGTACTCCACCGCGTTGTCTGGAAAAAACTCTTTGAACTCAGAGCAGAGCTGCGCGGCCAGAGTCTTGTTGGGGGCGAGCACCAGCGTGGGGCGCTGCAGCTGGGCGACTACATTCGCCATCGTGAAGGTCTTGCCCGAGCCGGTGACACCCAGCAGGGTGTGATGCTTCACTCCACCACTTAAGCCCTCGACCAGCCGCTGGATAGCCTGGGGTTGGTCGCCGGTGGGAGCGAAATCGGAGGCTAGGCGAAAATCGGGCAAGAGACAACTCCTGGTATCCGACAAATGGGCACGCACGGCAAAGCTAGGGCTGAACCTAGCGATCCGCTAATTATACCAGGCGAGCAGGATCAGGGTCGAGGGTGATACACCGGTCCCAGCAGGGGAGGTGCGGCACAAGATTCCGGGGGGCCGAGGGGCTAGCTTCTGGAGTGCGGTGGCTTGACACCGCTTTCACAGGCGGCGGCTCGACGCCGCCATCTTGCCCCTGCCGCGTCAAGCTGCAGCGTTCCAAAGCGGCGCCAGGTCGCCGCACTCCAAATGGGCCTCCCCAGCCGTAGTCGACATCCCGGGTAAGCCACGGAAATGCGCGCCACACCCCCAGCGGGGAGTACTGTGGCGGCTGCGACGGCTTCATGGTAACCTGTGAAATGGGCAACATCGACACCGTGTGAGCATAGATGGCTGTGATGACTCAAGCCGAAGCGGCGATACGGGATACCATCGCCAGGGGTGGGCGGATCACATTCCGCCGGTTCATGGAGATGGCTCTCTACTCTGCCCCCGGGGCCTATTACAGCTCGGACGTCGAGCGGATCGGTGCCGAGGGCGACTACTTCACCAGCCCGGAAGTGCACCCCGCCTTTGGCGCCCTCTTGGCGAGGCAGGCTGAGCAGTTGTGGCTCGCTCTAGGGCGTCCCTCGCGCTTCACATTGGTCGAGATGGGTGCAGGACGAGAATCGCTGGCCAGGGATCTCCTCTCCTACACATCCGCGCAGGCACCTGACTTTCATGAGGCACTCGTCTACGTGATCGCGGAGCGGAGCGCCTCCCTCGTGCGGCGGCAGCAGGAAACCCTCAAGAGACTAGGAGCGGTTGCTGCCCGGGTTTCCTGGCACGAAGGCCCGACTCTCGATCTGCCTGAAAGCTCCGTAGAAGGCTGTTTCCTCTCTAACGAACTGCTGGACGCCTTCCCTGTGCACAAAGTGGCCGTGCTGGATGGCGAGCTGAAGGAGATCTACGTTGAGATCCGTGATGGTCAGCTGCTTGAGACGGTGGATGCTCCTTCGGACCCGCGACTGAACGACTACTTCTCCCGCCTCGGCTTTCTGCCACCGGAGGGCTGCAAGGGTGAGGTCAACCTGGACGCCCTCGACTGGATGGCGGAGGTGGCGAGGGCGCTGCGCAGGGGCGTGGTCCTCACCCTCGACTACGGCTACCCCGCCGAGGAGTTGTACTCCGAACGCCATTGCGATGGAACACTCCTCTGCTTCCACCATCACACATTGAGCGATGACCCATACGCACGCATCGGACGGCAAGACATCACAGCGCACGTGGATTTCACCAGTCTCGCCCGAAGGGGAACCGAGCTAGCTCTTCAATCTCTGGGAACGATCCCCCAGCATGCCTTTCTCACCGCTTTGGGAATGTCGAGCTACCTGAAGGCACTGGATCACGTTGGCCTCCCTCGACGCGAATATGAGGCCAACTGGGTGGCATTGAGGGAACTGCTGGATACGCATGGTCTGGGTCGCATCCGAGTGCTGGTGCAGCAGAAGGGGCTGGAATCCTTCGTCCCCGTCGGTCTCCGATCGGAAGATCTGCTGTCGAAGGAGTTGGGACGCGATATCACCGGAGAGCCTGTCCCCCTGCTGACCGAGGCTCACATGCCTCTGACGTCACTCTCAGCTAGGGAGCCGATGATCGGCACG
>JAJYNT010000325.1 GCA_021786215.1 Chloroflexota bacterium
TTCCCGAGGGCGGGCGCACTGCGACGAGGAGCCATTCGGGCTCTGGACGCCCTCAGCGACGCCACGGTGGTTACCAACCAAACAGATCTGGAGGGGCTAGGTGGTCCCGGGAGATCGCGCTCCGGCGGCAGGCCCAAGCGATGGCTGATCCCAATCGGCAGCAACCTGGAGTGCTCGCCTCCGGCGGACTTTGACCGCGCGGTGTGGCGAAGGCAAATCGGCGCCGATGAGGGCACCCTGACGGTGTCCTACTTTGGATTCATGAACGACAGCAAGGGAGTGGAATTCCTGATACAGGCCCTCGGGCTGTTGGCCAACCGGGGGATTCGCTGCCGCCTGCTGATCGTGGGCGGGGAGGTGGGCGAGACGGACCCCACTAACCGCGGCTACTCACGACAGGTGGCCCACCTCATAAGGTCCAAAGGGATGCAGGATCAGGTCTTCTGGACCGGCTTCGTGCCCGCCGAGCAGGTATCCGCCAGCTTGCTCTCCTCGGACCTGTGCGCCCTTCCGTTTCGAGACGGGGCCTCGCTCCGCCGCGGAAGCCTGCTAGCCGCCCTCGCGCACGGTCTCCCCACGGTGACCACTTTTCCTGAGCACCCTGAGCCGCTCCTGGTGGACGGAAGAGAGCTGCTCATGGTAGAAAGAGACAATCCGATTGCCCTCGCCGACGCCATTGAGTATCTCTGGCGCGATCCCGCCGCCGCGGCACGGTTGGGTGCGGGCGCCCGAGCGCTTGCTCTGCACTTCAAATGGCCTGACATCGCAGCTCGTCACCTCAAGATGTACGAAACGCTCTTGAGCGACGACCGTTGAACCGGCGAGAAAGGTGACACTTGACCGAACTACTCTTCTCGTGGAGTGGCGATAGCCCCTTCCGAAGAACCCGCGTCGCCCTGCTGGCCCTCATGGGGGGCACAATCCTGGGCATTGGCGCCGTTCTCTGGGATCCATTCCAAATCGGTGTGCTGATGCTGGTCGCCCTTCTGGTGGCCGCGATACTGGCGTCGCCTGAGTTCGGTCTTCTGGCTTTCGTCGCCGTCGCCAACCTGCTCCCGTACGCGGTAGTCCCAGTCAAGATCGTCTTCAGCTTCACACTGGTGGACGTCATCCTGTCAACCCTGCTGATCGCGTGGGTTGCCCGTCTTCTGCAAAGAAGGCAACCCCTGGTGGGAAGTTCTCTCGACACACCCGTTCTGCTCTATCTGGGACTGGCCCTTACATCCTTCGTCCTCGGTCTCACCTACTCCATCTCGCCCGAGCGGATGCGGCTGTTCATCAAGAGCATCAACAGCATGCTTCTGTTTTTCAGCGTGCTGAACTGTGTTAGAACCAAGGACGGACTGAGGCGGCTTGTCTTGGCCCTCGGACTCGGAGGCCTCGGAGCCTCGATAATAGCCCTCGTACTCCTCTACCTCCCGGAGACCACGGCGGCACGACTGCTGTTGTCCCTCGGTATTCTGGGATACCCCACCGGTCCCAACGTTTTGCGCCCTATCGCCGGCACCGACATCCTCAGGGCTATAGGCACTTCAGTAGACCCCAACGTCCTGGGCGGCCTGCTGATGATGGCATCAGCGTTGACGGTGGCCCAACTGGTCGCCACGAAACCAGTCCTCGATAGAAGGTTGCTGGCAGCCATGCTCCTTCCGATGTTAGCCGCCCTCCTGCTCACCCACTCACGCAGCGCCCTCGGGGGCTTTGTGGTAGCTAGCCTGACGATCGGGATTGTGCGCGATCGGCGGCTTATCTTGCTGCTCGGGGCAGCGGCCGTCATTGTCCCTCTCATGCCCGAATCCCACGTTCTCGTCAGCAGGCTGCTCTCGGGGATCGCCTTCCAGGATCGGGCGGCGGTGATGAGGCTGGAAGAGTACCGGAACGCCCTGAACACCATCGCATCCTACCCATGGTTCGGCATCGGGTTCGGGCAGCCCCCCTCCATCGACCTCTTCCTCGGTGTGTCCAGCATCTACCTGCTCATAGGACAGGAGATGGGATTGGTGGGACTGGCTGCTTTTCTGCTGGTGCTCGGGCTGTTGACGTGGCAGATAGCGGAGGGATGGACGACCGCGAGGGATGAGGAATCCAGGGACATCCTGCTGAGCCTGGCCGCTCCCCTGCTGGCGGCAGCGTCCGAAGGGTTGCTGGATCACTATTATGTCAATATAGTGTTCCCCCACATGGAAGCGCTGTTCTGGCTCTACGTGGGGCTGGCGACCGTCGCCGCACAGCAGGCAAGAAAGGCGTAGGGAGGCGGCTCGCGAGCCGCCTCCCTACGCCTTCAACTCGCAGAGTCACCTACTTCAAAATGTCCGGCACCTTCAGGACGGCCCCGGTGGCGGCTGAGGTCACCAAGGCAGCATAGCGAGCAAGGTAGCCCCTCGTGACTTTGGGGGCTGGCTTCTTCCACTCAGCACGACGCCGGGCCAGCTCCTCGTCGGAAATCTTCAGCTCTAGTCGCCTGTTGGGGATGTCGATCTCGATAACGTCGCCGCTCTGGACCAAGGCTATCGGTCCACCCTCTGCGGCTTCAGGGGAGACGTGTCCGATAGAGGCACCCCGACTTGCTCCAGAGAAGCGTCCGTCGGTGATGAGCGCCACATCCTTGTCCAACCCCATTCCAGCGATGGTCGAGGTGGGGACGAGCATCTCTCTCATCCCCGGCCCGCCCTTTGGGCCCTCATACCGAATCACAACCACGTCGCCCTTCTCTATCTTGCGGCTCTTCATGTCGGCAAAGGCCGCATCCTCAGAGTCGTACACCTTCGCCACGCCCTGTCGCTTAAGCATGGAGGGGTCGACCGCAGCCGCCTTCACGACGGCTCCCTGAGGCGCCAGGTTACCAAACAGAATAGCTATGCCGCCTTCGCTCCTGTACGGCTCCTCCACCGACTTGATGACCTCACGGTTCAGAACCTGGGCATGCGCCAAATTCTCACCAACCGTCTCGCCCGTGACAGTTCTGGCCTCGGTGTGAATAAGTCCCTTCTTGCTCAGCTCTTTCATTACCGCGGGGATCCCACCAGCCTCGTCCAGATCCACCACGAAGTGCTTTCCAGCAGGGGTCAGGGAACAGATGTATGGTGTCTTGTGGCTTATGCTGTCGAAAGTCTCAAGCTCTAGTTTCACCCCTGCCTCGTAGGCGATAGCTGGGAGGTGCAGAACCGTATTGGTGGAACCGCCCAGCGCCATGTCCACGGCCACGGCGTTCTCAAAGGCTGCCCTGGTCATGATGTCCCTCGGCTTGATGTCCTTTGCCAGAAGGTCCATGATCCGGGCACCGGCACGCTTTGCCAAACGCAACCGTGCTGCATTGACTGCTGGTATAGTCCCGTTGCCAGGCAACGCAAGACCCAGCACCTCGGCCATGCAGTTCATGGTGTTGGCCGTGAACATGCCCGCGCACGAACCACACCCCGGACACCCCAACTCTTCCAGTCCTGCCATCTCCTCGGCGGTAGCTTTCCCTGCGATGAACTGGCCGGTTAACTCGAAAAGTCTGAAGATGTCGAACCGCTCTCCCATACTCTTGCCCGGCAGCATGGGGCCGCCGCTCACGAGGATGCTCGGGATGTTGAGTCGCGCCGCGGCCATCAGCATGCCCGGTGTAATCTTGTCGCAGTTGGTGATCAAGACCAAAGCATCGAACTGATGCCCGACGGTCATGGCCTCTATAGAGTCGGCTATCAGTTCGCGGCTGGGCAGCGGGTATTTCATGCCTTCATGCC
>JAJYNT010000215.1 GCA_021786215.1 Chloroflexota bacterium
CTTGGAGTGGAGGGCCGCCCTCACCGCATCAAAGCCACTGCCCTGGTGCCCGGTGGCATGCAGACCCACTTCTTCGACCGGTTGGACCCGCCGCCGGATCCCACGAATCTGCAGGACCCCGGCAACGTCGCGAGGGTGATCCTGTTTGTCCTCTCACAGCCACCGGAGACGGCGGTCCAGGAGGTCATAGTGACTCCACTTACGGAGACTTCGTGGCCATAAGTAAGCGGGAGCCGGGGTCCAGAGGATGCAGTCCGATCCACTTTGGCGGTCTGCTGGCTGGAAGGGAGGGAGATAGGTGCCGCTTATAGCCAGGGCGCCGATGCGTATCAGCTTCGGTGGGGGCGGGACCGACCTGGAGGCATATTACTCCAGGTACGGCGGAGTGGTAGTGAGCGCTGCCATAGATAAGTACTTCTATGCCGTTATCTCGGAGAGCGGTTCCCAGAGTCTCCAGTTGATATCCGCCAACTACGGCTCTTTCCACGTTCAAGAGGCGGTGCAGGACCTGGTGTGGGACGGCAACCTGGCCCTGCCCAAGGCAGCGGTGGACTATTTCGGGTTCCCTCCGGGACACGACGTGTTTATGGCCTCAGAGATCCCACCCGGGACGGGGTTGGGTTCTTCCAGTGCCGCCGCGGTTTGCCTCTCTCTGGCTCTGACGTCGAAGCAGGGGACGAAGAGTTCGCGGGGGGAGTTGGCCGAGTCGGCGTCCCATCTCGAGATCGAGAGGCTGGGTATGCCCATCGGCAAGCAAGACCAGTACGCATCGGCGTTTGGAGGGATCAACGTCATCACCTTCACCAGGACAGGGGTGTGTGTTGAGCCACTCAAGCTGTCACCTGATAGGGTGAGGACGCTGGAGGAGAGCCTGATGCTTTTCTTTATGGGCAGCTCCCGCAGTTCCTCCAGCATCCTTCGAGAACAGCAGAACTCCACACGACGGGGTGAGAAGACTGTCTTGGAGTCGCTGCACGGACTAAAGGAGATGGCCCTCCAGATGCGAGATGAGATGGAGCGTGGAAACTTCTCGGCGGTAGGCTACCTGCTCGACCAAGCTTGGGATATGAAGAAGCGATTGGCCAGCAGCGTATCCAACGAGGAGATCGACGAGAGCTACCGGATTGCCAAGGAAGCCGGCGCCCTCGGGGGTAAGGTGACGGGCGCGGGCGGGGGCGGGTTCCTGCTGCTCTTTTGCCCTCCCGACAGGCAGGCGGAGGTGAACCGCAGGCTGCGCGACAGAGGGCTGCAGCAGATTCGCTTCCATTTTGACTTTCAGGGTGCTCACATTCTGCTGAATAGCGAGGATCCATCACAGGAGCGGCAATTGCAGGGCGCCGGGTTGTGGGTACTGGAGCAGGTCCGGGGATCCAAGCGCTCCAAGGCAGCCTGAGTGCAATACGGTTTACTTAAGCCGGACATCGAGGCATGCTAGCCCCAGACCTAACCCCCCAACCCCCTTCCCGCATCGGGAAGGGGGAAGGAGGCTCCCCTTCCCCGGTGGGGAAGGGGCCGGGGGTTAGGTTGGCACGAGGTAGAGAACGGCTATGCGTGGTGATCTCCAGCAGGCGGTGGAAGAGGTTCTGGCCGTTGAGCGGCAGGCCGATGCTGTTGTCGAGCGAGCCAGAGCCGAGGCGCGCGCCATTCAGACCAAGTCGGAGGAGGAAGCGAGCCGATTGCGACAGCAGTTGCTGTCTCAGGCGAAACGAGAGGGCGAGGCCATGGTGGCTACCGCTGGAGAGGAAGCCGAAATGGAGCGAGAGCATCGGCTGGCAGAGGCTGGTCGGCAGATAAGCGAGCTGGAAAAGACCGCGGAGCGGCGCATGGAGGCTACCGTTCGTTTCGCCATATCGAAGCTGCTGGGCGAAGTTCCTCCGGAGGATCCTCCGGGCTGGGAGGCCGAGAAGCGGCAAGGGTTGTGATCAGGGTCTTCCGTTACTCCCGTCCCAATGCTGAGCTGCGAGGGATGATCTCGCGACTGTTGACCACGGAACAGCTCCGGGCTCTGGCGGCCTCTCCGGACCTGGAAGAGGCGCTGAGGCTACTGATGGCGACAGCCTACGAGACGATGGCAACGGGACTGTTAGAGCGAGGGGCAACTACCGAGGAGGTCGAGCGAGCCATGTCTGGCAACCTCGTTGCTTCCTATCGGCGAACCGTTTCCATCGTAGGTGGTCGGCAGGGAGCTGTGGTTGAACAGATGGCGCGGAGATTGGAGTTGGAGAACCTTAAGACGATCCTGCGTGCCAAGGCAAGAGGGGAGTCCGTGGACGCGGTGCGCACCTTGATCGTGCCGATGGAGGAGCTGTCCGACCTGCCGTACGATGAGATGATGAGGGCCGAGGATCTGGAAGCCATGGCCCGGACGCTGGCGAATACCGAGTTCGGACCTGTTCTGTCGGCAGCGTTGCCTCGCTATGAGGCGGAGCGCACACTCTTTCCGGTCGAGGTCGCGCTGGATCTTCACTACTATCGCAAACTGTGGCAGGTTGCCCAGCTACTGTTCGGGAACGACTTGCGAGTGGCTCGACGGATCATCGGGATTCGCTACGATTCGCTGAACATCGATTGGATCGTGCGCTACCGGCTGATCTACCAATTGTCCCCGGAGGAGATCTTCAATTATACCCTGCCGCACGGCTGGCGGGTCGACAACGCCGTCGTACGTCGAGCTGCCTCGGGGGAGGGGATCGAAGATGTCACCTCTGCCCTGCCCAACCCCTACAGAGATCTCCTCTCAGCGGTTGGCAGCCTGCCTGATCCTGTCGAGCGAACGGGGTTGATCCTCCGGAGGTATCTATCGGCGGTAGCCAGGTTGTCGTTGGCAGGCCACCCTTTCCAGATTGGTGTCGCCCTGGCCTACATGTGGCTGAAGGAGGCCGAGCTTCATGACCTGCGGGTGGTTCTGGAGGCGAAGCGATATGGTTTTCCGGTCGAAATGGCCACGGATCGCTTCTGGAGGGCGGCCTGATGCTGACCCCGGTGCGGATGGTGCGAGTTGAGTTGCTGGTCCTGGAAGACGACTTGCTGGCCCTGAGCCAGCGAATAGGAGAGATGGCCCTCCTGCACCCGCTGAACGCGACCGAACTGGGAGCCTGGTCGGCTCCGCTGGGGTGGCAGGAGATGGATGAGCTGGCCGCGCTGTATGCCTCTGCCGATCGGCGGCTCGACCGACTGGAAGGGCTGCTTCGGTTGCCGCGACCGAATTGGATACCCGAGGTGGGTCTCGCCCCTTGGGGGCTGTTGTCGCGGGTGGATGGGCTGCTGGGGAGGGTCGAACCCGCGGCCAAGGAGCTGGAGGGACGCCTCCGCGGCCTGGAGTCTCGAAGACAGCGACTGAACGCGCTGGAGGCCCAATTGGAGCTGCTGAGCACCCTGAACGTGGATCTGAGCGAGTTACGTGCCCTCCATTTTCTGCACATGGTCTCGGGTCTGTTGCCTCGGGAGGGGCTGCTGAGGCTGGAGCAAAGCTTGCGGGACATTCCTCACCTGCTGCTTGAGCTTCGCCGAGTGGGGGATCGGGAGTTGGTCCTGGCCTTCACCGACCTGCAGAGTGCTGGGGTGTTGAATAGGGCTCTGGAGAGCAGCTACCTCGAGCGCTTGGAAATCCCATCCGAGCTGAATGGTACCCCGGCAGAGGCGCTGGCCAGGCTGGCGGATGTCCGTTCTGACTTGGAGAGGGAAGCTGATGCCGCGGAGGCACAGCGGGATTTG
>JAJYNT010000094.1 GCA_021786215.1 Chloroflexota bacterium
GACGGTTTGCCGCAAGTGCTACATCCATCCCGGGGTTATCGACGCCTACGTACGTAGACAGCTGGGGCCGATCGAGACCGGCAGGGCTGACGGGCGGCGTCGACGAACTCCGTACGGACTCTCCGAGGAGGAGCAAGCGCTGTTGGAGTTTCTCCGTTCATCCTGCCAATTGAGCGAGGGTTTTGTCTGCTGACGAATGAATCCCAACGGCCATCAGGATCTGCGCTCCCACTACTGAACTGTAGTAAGGGAGAGCCTTTCGCGAAACGTCAACTACCGGCCGGCCTCTCGCTCAATGTCACCTTAACTTGAAGGGCCTGGTTGCCCCTCTGAACGGTCAGGGTAATCGTCTCCCCCGGTTTGTGGGAGTTCAACACTCGCCCCAGCGTGCTCTCATCGATGATCTTCTGGCCATCGATCTCCTGGATAACGTCGTACTGCTTCAGGCCGGCCTGCTCAGCCGGCGATCCCGGCACCACCCGAGTGACGACTATCCCCTGACCATCCTGAATCCCCAGTTGACGAGCTAAAGAGGGGGTGAGACCGGTGTACTGGATCCCCACAAAAGGATGCACGGCCTTGCCCGTCGACGCCAACTGCTGGGCAATCGGCTTGGCAGAGTTCGTCGCGATGGCAAAGCCGATCCCCTGGGCCTGGACTCCGGATTCGGCCATCCCCGCCACCAGGGTGTTAATCCCCACCACCTCGCCCCGCAGGTTCGCCAACGCTCCCCCGCTGTTACCGGGGTTGATGGCGGCATCGGTCTGGATCAGATCGTACAAATATGGACCAGCCGACCCGGTCTGCTGGTCGGCTGGTTCCTGAACCGATCGACCCAGGGCGCTGACCACTCCGGACGTCACCGTCGGTCCCCCGGGGAGGGCCAGGGCGTTACCGATTGCCACCACCCAGTCGCCAACATGCAGCTGTCCCGAATCCCCAAGCTTGGCCACCGGAAGGTTGGCGCCCTGGATCTGCACCACCGCCAGATCGGTTTGAGGATCGGCACCCACCGTCCTAGCACTAAAGGAACGGCCGTCGGAAAGAGCCACTGTGAGAGTCTGCGCTCCCGCCACGACGTGGTTGTTGGTCAATATGAGCCCAACGGGATCGTAGATCACTCCGGAACCAACTCCAGTTTGAGGCACCGCCTGGTCGAAGGAGCCTAACGATTGCTGCTGGGAGGTGATCTGCACGACCGCCGGCTTCACTCGCTCAGTCACAGTTCGCACCGATGAAGCGAAAGCTTCCCCGGACGAGGCCGAGGCTGTCGCAGGGATCTGGGATGGCCCCGACGGATGAGTCGCGCCGCTTTCAGTCGTGGCACTAGGCGCAGCCACCACCTGCTGGCTGTTGTTCTGGTTGGTCCGGCCGATCTGCCTTGAGAAGAAGTCGCAGGACACAGTCCCCAGGCCGAGAGAAACGCACAACAGTAGGGGCATGAGACCACGCCAACGGTTGGCGATCATGCTGGTCTCTCCTTTGGCGACGAGGTAAATCCAGGAAAGTGACAGTGGCACATCCCATGCCACTTCGTAGCGAGGCCGCCGGCCAAAGCCACTTCCACCCATGCCGCGCGATTGCGGTAGAATTCCGCAGATAGCAGCGCAACCCAGGCGCGCACATCATGTTGTCCGAAGGAAGACCGATGAGCAAAATCGACCCAAAACATATGGATAGATTGTTGAGCCCCGAACGCCGTCGTTGGCAGGATCCTGCGCTGGTGCTTCAGGCACTCGGCGTGACCGAAGGGATGACGGTTGCCGACGTTGGGTCGGGTCCGGGGTTCTTCACCCTCCCCGCGGCCCAGCGGGTTGGTCCCTCGGGCAAAGTCTACGCCCTCGATGTGGAGCCGGCAATGCTGGAACGAGTCAAGGAGAGGACGACCGAGGAGGGAGTCACCAACGTGGAAGCCCTGCTCTCCCAGGAAGACGAGTTGCCTTTGCCATCCCGGTCAGTCGATAGGGCGATGATCGTCAACGTCCTGCACGAGGTCGAAGACCCCACCAAAATGATCGGTGAGATCCTCCGAATCCTGAAAGAGCTCGGCGTGGTGGGCGTTGTGGAGTGGAAGAAAGAGGCAGGTGAGTGGGGCCCGCCGATGGAGGATCGCCTGGCGCCGGAGCGAGTGGAAGAGCTCTTGCAAGAGGCTGGATTTGCGAGCACAGAGCGCTTCGAGGTCGGCCCTCGCCACTACGGCGTCCTCGGCCGAAAGTGACGAACTGGGGAAAAGCTCCACTTGTGTGGCTCCTGGGCGATCGCCATGGTATCCCAACCGTGGTGCAGCATTCGTCTATTCACGGTCTGAATGTTGCGTGAAGACTGGCGTCACAAGCGGCAGGGCGGCTCCTCACTTGGGAGCTGCACTGTCACTCGTGACCAGTCGACGTTGCTCGGGCAAAGCTGTCGATGCCAACATTGGTCGCACTGTCCTACTCGTTTCTCTTTGGACTCCTGCACGGGGTTCTCCCCGACGAGCACACTTGGCCTATAACCTTCAGCTACGCCATTGGGGGCGCAACCGGCCGTGAAGGGATGAAGGCTGGGCTCTACTTCTCCGCTGCCTTCACGGCACAACGCACCCTGCTCTCGGAATTGGCCTACCTGGCCCTGGCCCCTTTTCTCCTCTCCCCCACCATCAATGGGATCGTTTACGTCGTCGTCGGGATCGCGATGTCGGTCGCTGGAGCGATAGTTCTTAGACGAAATCGTTATGTCCATATCCATATCATGGGACATCACCATGAGGAGGCGCACGACATGGAGCAGACGGCCCAAGTCGTGAGCAGGGAACACAGGGAGGATGCCGCATCTTACAGACCACCCTCCGTCCAATGGACCATCATCCACGGTTTCATAGCAGGCTTCGGCTTCGGGGGTTTCTCGCTATTCGTCAACACCATCGCCGCCCCTTCCATGCCGAGCCCATGGATTGGATTCCTTCCCGGATTGCTGTATGGATTGGGAACGATGATCATGCTGGTGATCGTGGGAGCGGTGTTCGGGGCTTCTCTCCGCTGGACCAGATCTTTGACAGAGGCAGAGATAAAGCGCATCGGCAGTCAGACGGGTGGAAGGACACTGTTCTTCGGCGGGCTACTATTCCTGGCATTTGGAGCGATAACCCTGCTTGGCCTCGACAAACAGCTGCCTGTGGATGCAGGTTACCTGCTGATCGGAATCTTCATGGTCTCCATTGCTGTTCCGGCCCTTGTCTACTCCTGGAGAGAGGTCATGCGGTCACGAAACGAGCCCCGAGACCGGGATCGCCACAGGTAACCATCTGTCCCCACTGAAAAGAAAACGACTCTCGAGCAATCGAAAGGCTTGCACCGTCGGGGGCAGCTGCCTAGTACGGCGACCAAATTGATTTCGATGGGTAGGGCGGGGGTGACGCTGTGCTCGCTCGCGTCACGTATCCCCCGCCGTCAAGCGCGCCCGATGGACCGGACGGCGGGGTACAAGACCCCGCCCTACGCTTCAAAACCAGTGTGGTCGTGTTCTAGTGCGGCGACACAATGGTTCTGACCAGTGTCATCCTGAGCGATAGCGAAGGATCTCCTCGGCGGAATGTGGAGATGCTTCGCTTCGCTCAGCATGACAGTAACCATCACCTTCACTGTGTCGCCGCACTAGTACACCGCCACAGTGATCCTGAAATGTAGGGCGGCGCACAGGGCGCCGCCGCCCCCTCGCCGCCTGATCAC
>JAJYNT010000227.1 GCA_021786215.1 Chloroflexota bacterium
AGAGCCACGGATATTCGCATGGTGTTCACCTCCAATGAACCCCACAGCAAATTCCGTGGCTCTACCCATCTCTACCCTTCAAAGATCTCTTGGAACTGGAGGGTTCATTACATCCTCCCAGTCGATAACGTGCCAGATCTGCTCGTTTACCTACCTGTTTCTCCTCTGTCAACTCGATATTCCCACTTGCGTGAGTTCATTGCTTCTAGCTGTCAAACAGATCGGTAAGCTGAGATCTGACCCACCAGGTCAGATCCTCGGCCTCGATGAGGGCCCGAAGGATCGAGATTCGATTAAGTCGCTCCACGGTGGTCATCTCCAGGGCTCGCTCCAGCGCAGCGGCCGTCGCCTCAGCGTCCGTCGGCTCGACCCCAAGCGCGCCGTGAGCCAGTTGCCGATAGGCACCGCAACTCTTTGAAAGCACGAGGACGGAGTCCCGCTCGCTCACCAGGGGCGCCTCCTTGGCCACCAGATTCATGCCATCGGCAAGCGGATTGACCAGCATCACGTCGGCCAGAGCCATCCCGGCAATTGCCTGGGCGCGGTTGTCCTCGTGGAACAGCTCTATCGGCTTCCAAGCTCCCCGACCGAAACGGCCGTTCACCCGCTCGATCTCCTTCGACACTTCGGCAGCGTAGCGCCGGTACTCCGGAATGCCCTCCCTGCTGGGGACCAGGAATGCCAGGAAGCGAACGTTTCCGACTAGGTCGGGCCTTCTCTCGAGGAGGAGACCGAACGCCCTGAAGCCGAGCGCGATGTTCTTGCTCGGGTCCATCCGGTCCACGCGAACTATGGTCCGTTTGCCCAGGCGAGGTCTCAGCCTCGCAACGTAGCCCCTGGTCGCGGGAAGAGCTGCACTCCGGTGTAGGCTGGCGGGGTCCACCGAGATGGGGTAGCTCCTGACCCTGGTTCTATGACCGTACAGCCAGACAGTGTCCTGCGAGTGGTCGACCCTGACCCCGGGCACGAACAGCTCGCAGGCCCGAATGAAGTTGTGGACAGAGTCGTGGGTCTGGAAGCCGATGACATCCGCGCCGAGGAGCCCATGGAGCAATTCTCCACGTATGGAGCGCGAGAGACGCAGCCAGTGGTCGGGACCGGGCCATGGGATGTGGATGAAATGCTGGATGAGGGCATCGGGTCGCCGTCTCCTGAGCAAGGAGGGGAGCAGGTAGAGGTGATAGTCCTGAGTTAGCACGATGGGCCGTGTAACGTCGCTGATCTCCTGCTCAATCGCCTCGCTGAAGGCCTGGTTTGCCGGGCGGTAACCCAGCATCCATCCACTCTCCAGCTGCGCCAGGCTCGTGCTGTGAAGGCGGTCGTACATGCCGTGTTGCAGGAACCAGAGGATCGGATTGGAGAAGTGGTGATAGGATCTGGCAAGGGCATCCTCTGGGACGGCCGCGTACTTTACTCGAGGCGCCCCCGGCAGCGGCCTGCCCAGCGCGCTTACCTCTCCCACCAGACGATCCCCGTCACCAGACGGAGCGGCCACCCAGATCAAGGGAAAGTAGTCGGCAACGCTGGTTAGCGCGGTCACCAGACCTCCCGCCGCCGGGCGTGCCACTAACCGGCCGCCCCTGATCGAGTGGTGAACGGGTCCGCGGTTGGCGGCGACGTAGAGCCGGTACTCATCCAGGGAGTCGAGGAGCGTGGCCGCGTCTTCCCTGCTCAGGGGTAGGGGTGCGGACATACGGGCAGTGCTAGGCATTGACCTTCACCTCCTTGATGGTGGGAGTGGTGGAGAGGAGCCTCTGGAAAAGCTGGAGCTCGTCTTCGAGGAACCGGGTCAACAGGTGGTGGCGCCGAACCTGTTCCCTGGCGTTCGAGCCGAGTAGGGCGGCGGCGATGGGGTCCGCGAGGATCGAGAGTATCGCGTCAGCGAGAGCCTCTTCGCCATCGGCCAGGAGTCCGGTCACCCCGTTGTGGATCTGAAGGGGCAGGCCGCCTGAGGCCCCCGCCACAACCGGCCGTCCCTTCCACATCGCTTCCCACAGCGGGAGGGAGAACCCGCCCGGCACCGAAGCCTGGATCACTGCGCTGGCCTTGCTTTGCGCGGCATCGATCAGCCTCGAGCCCGTCTCTCCCTGCACGGCGATGGTGCTGACGCCGGGGTCCCTGGAGGCATATCGGGCGATCTCTTCGAAGCGTGACCACGCCTCCATGCTCGGCTCTATGCTCGGCTGGATCAAAGCCAGCTGGATGTCAGACCTCTCCTCGCGGACCCGTCTGATCACATCGACGGCCCGAAGGGCACCGAAGGATTCCGTCAGGGGACCGACCTGAATCACCGTCGGACGTCCGGGATCGATCCCACGTGCAGCAAGTAAACGGGCAGCCGCCGAGGGCGACAGATCGCTGTTGCGGGTGCTGGCAGGATCGATCGCAGGCGGGATTACGGTGAGCATCCCTGCCTGGGCATCCGCCGGCTGGAAATCGGGATGGGAGAAGATGCAGGCATCGTAGTGGCGGAGGATCTGCCGCACGCTCTCCCACACTTCCACCTGGGCGCGTCGAAGGTCCAGGTGGCAGTGCCATACCCAGCGGCAGCCCGGATCGCGGCCCGACTCCACGAGAACGGGCAGCAGTGCGGTAGGCTGCGGTTCGTGGATCACCACGACGTCGTATGAACCCTCGAAGTGGGCGGAGTTCAGCCGGTTGTAGAGGAGCCATTTCCAGACAGCCTGGGAGTCCCAATCGACAGCTCGGCCACGCAGCCCGTCATACACTTTGCGTGCGGCTTCGTTCAGCTCGGCGTCTCCGGCGACAAACTGCCAGTCGGCTTCGATTCCAAGATCTCGCAGGAGAGGCACCACCGCCGATAGCAGTTCGGACACTCCTGTCCCGAAAGGGCTCACCGTGATGTTCAGGACCCGCATCCCCCGGAGGGGACGGGCTATTTGTTTGAGACGCTGGATCGCTTCTTCTCCTGAGTAGCTTCTCTGTCCGCTGAGGCTCCTCCTGGGAGTCTGCACTGTCGCATACAACTCTTCTCATCCTCCAAAACATATGGCGGTGAGCCGGCGCCGATCGAGGATCACTTGCCGCTTGCCATGAATCGGGAGCATTCGCGCAGGAAGCCCGCTACGGCTTCGACGCCCGGCACACAGAAGTCCACGGCCGTTTGAAGTTCGTCCGGCGACTCGGGCGTGCACACCCCGATCAGAAGGGTTCGGCATCCCTGTGAGCCCGCAAGGCGGCGCAAAGATCTGAAAGCGTCGATGTCGGTGGAGTCGTCGCCGAGATAGATCACCCCCCTGAGGTGGTAGTCTCGGACCAGCATTTCCACCGCGGTTCCCTTGTTGAAAGGGATGGCAGGCAGGATGCTCACCGACTTTCGCCCCTCCGCGATCCGAAGCTTCGCACTCACCGCTGCTCGAGCTGCCGCGTCGAGAATGGCGCTTCTCGCCCGAGCGGGATCTGAGCAGAGGCGGTAGTGGACCGTCCCTGTGATTCCCTTGTCCTCTACGAAAACCCCGGGGATGCTCAACTCCTCCCGAAGCTGCCGTAGGACAGTGGCCACTGGGGCGAGATACTCCTCGGCGCCCGGCACGAGCTTCGCCTGTCCGGCTTCCCAGCGTTCCAGGCCATGGTTCCCCACGTACACCAGCCTCTCGATGTCGACTAGCTGGTGGAGTTGGTGTACGGACCTACCGGACAGCAACGCCAGCAGCGAGAGCTGTCTGGCAAGCTCGTCGAGGGAG
>JAJYNT010000480.1 GCA_021786215.1 Chloroflexota bacterium
TGACAGACCGACCTCATGCGCAAGCTCCTCAAGGGTAGCACGTCCACGCTTCTTAAGGATGTCCAAGATCTGTCTTCGAGTCCTCTGCATCGAGTCCTCCCTGCTTAAGACCCGTACCCCATCCGCGGACAGAGCGCGGGAGTACCCAAGAGAAATGCCCATCCGCATCGTACAGGACACACCATTTCTTGTCAACTTAGCGAGTTTATTTATGATAATTGCTTATCCAGCCTTCAGCATCGCGGCCTGGGTGGCTTCGCTCGATGGCGCGCCGGGCCCGCCCGACCCACCAGCCGCGGGCACGACGTGGATGCTCTGGACGATCAGTAGATCGGGTTGACTCACCTGGGGTTGAGGGAACACCAGCTCGAGCGAGAGCTAGCGAACATAGAAGAGCAAGAGAGGGCGGGAAAGGCCGGGTGTGAAGCGCCGGGCGGTGCTTCACACCCTCATCTGGAACACAGCAACCGACTCCAGGAGGCGAGCAGTTAGTTAGATCCGCCGCCTAGACGTCCTTGGTGAGGGTAGACAGGAACTCCTTGTTGTTGACTGTCTTGCCCATTCGGCTGAGCACCAACTCGACCCCTTCGGTGGTGCCGATAGCGGTCAGCATCCGCCGCATCGTCCACACCTGCTTCAGGGTCCACTCGTCCAGCAACAGTTCTTCACGACGGGTACCAGACCTCGCCACGTCGATGGCAGGGAAGGTGCGGCGCTCGGCGATCTTGCGATCCAGGTGCAGCTCCATGTTGCCGGTGCCCTTGAACTCCTCGTAGATCACGTCGTCCATTCGACTGCCCGTGTCCACGAGGCAGGTCGCGATGACAGTGAGGCTTCCGCCCTCCTCGATATTCCTGGCGGCGCCGAAGAACCGCTTGGGGGGATACAGGGCGATGGGATCGATGCCACCGGACAGTGTGCGGCCGCTCGGCGGCATCGCCAGGTTGTAGGCCCTGGCGAGACGGGTGATGCTATCCAGCAGGATCACCACGTCCCGGCCGCACTCCACCAGCCGCTTTGCCCGGTTGAGAGCCATCTCCGCCACGGTGGTGTGATCTTCCACCGGCTCGTCGAAGGTGGAGCTGATCACCTCGCCCTTGACCGAGCGTTTCATGTCGGTCACTTCTTCCGGCCGCTCGCCGATAAGCAGCACCATCAGATGGACGTCGGAGTAGTTGGTGGTTATGCCGTTTGCGATGTGTTTCAGGATGGTGGTCTTCCCGGCCTTCGGGGGCGACACGATCAGACCTCGCTGCCCACGGCCAATGGGAGCCACCAGATTGATCAACCGCTGAGTCAAGTTCTTGGACTCGGTCTCCAGGTTGATCATCTCCCGGGGGAAGATAGCCGTCAGGGTGTCGAAGTGAGGCCTCTTCTTCGCTACCTCTGGATCGAGGCCGTTGACCGCCTCCACCCGTAGCAGCCCATAGTACTTCTCGCTGTCCTTAGGGGGGCGCACCTGCCCCGTGACCATGTCGCCGGTCCGCAGCCCGAACCTGCGGATCTGGGACTGGGACACGTATACGTCGTTCCCACCCGGCAGGTACCGCTCCTGTCGCAGAAAGCCGAAACCATCCTCGACGATCTCCAGGACACCGCCACGGAAGATGTTGCCCTGCTGCTCCGTCTGGGCCTGCAAAAGTCGAAAGATCAGATCCTGCTTTCGCAGCGTACTGACACCAGCGATGCCCAATTCCTTGGCCATCTCCTGAAGCTCGTCTCTGGTCTTCGTCTCAAGTTCAGCTATGTTCACGACTCACTCCGATTCGGACACGCCCAACCATCGATGGTTCCAGGCCCCTCGTGCTACCTGTCCAGCATGGCCGGTGTCAGCTTGCCAAGATTCGGTGGAAAACAGCTCGCGGCGGGGCAACAGGATCCCAGGCGGCATATGGTCTATCGCCCGCGTGCGGGGAACGGCTTCCGAGGAAAACAGTCCGGTACCTACCCTGGAGGTTCGCGCGATGCGCCCGACAGTTACACTATTCTTAGCATACCAGTCCAACAAGAACATTGTCAAGGCTCTTGATATGGAACGCTGGTGATCTTCATCAACTTTCCGAAGTTGTGGCTGGACTCGATTCGGCGAATCGTCCCGGATCGAGAGCGCATCATCAGCGACTCGGTCTCCGCACCCCTAGCGGTATACCGCACCCCGCGTACCAACTCACCCCCTGTGACGCCGGTGAGGGCGAAGAAAACGTCGTCGTCCCTGACCAGGTCGTCGATGCCGAGGACCCGGGAGGGATCGTGGCCGGCCTCGACCGCCAACTGCCGCTCCCTTTCATCCCTCGGATAAATGCGGCACTGGATCTCGCCCCCCAGACACTTCAAAGCACAAGCCGCGATGACGGCTTCGGGGGAACCACCCACCCCCATCAGGATATCGACGCCAGTTCCCTGCATGGCCGCCATGATGGCTCCAGACACGTCACCATCGGCTATCAGCTTGATCCTGGCGCCGGCGTCCCGGATCTCACGGATCAGCCCCTCGTGTCTGGGGCGATCCAGCAGCACTACCGTGACCTCCTCGGGCTGAAGCTTCTTGGCCCGCGCAACGCAGCGGATGTTCTCTGCCACGGACGCATCCAAATGGATGCACCCCTTGGCCTTTGGCCCCACGGCGATCTTCTCCATGTACACGATGCCGGGGGCGTAGAACATGCTTCCTCTGGAGGCTAGGGCCACAACGGAGACGGCATTGGGGAGCCCCTTGGAGGTGAGGGTGGTGCCATCCACCGGGTCCACAGCTACGTCCACCCGTGGTGGCTCGCCGGTCCCAATCCGCTCCCCGATGTACAGCATGGGGGCCTCATCCTTCTCCCCCTCGCCGATCACCACGACCCCATCCATGGGCACCCACTGCAGCACGTAGCGCATCGCCTCCACGGCGGCCTGGTCCACCGCGTTCTTGTTCCCGCGTCCCTGCATTCGAGCTGCCGACAGAGCAGCCGATTCGGTCACCCGCACCAGATCGAAACCAAGGTTACGACCCATAGGCTCGCCCACAGAACTCACCTCCCTATTCAGCCAAACCCAATTTCGAATCGCCTATCCGGTGACCTTCTTCCAGTCGTTCAAGAACCGCTCGATCCCCACATCGGTGAGCGGGTGCTTGACCATCTGCTTCAGCACCTTGAAGGGTACGGTGGCCACATCGGCCCCAATCTTCGCGGCCTGGACGACGTGAAGCGGATGCCGAATGCTCGCGGCCAACACCTTGGTGGTAATGCCGCTATTTCGATAAACCTCCACGATCTCCCCTACGACCGCCATGCCATCGTGGCCGGCATCATCGAGGCGACCAAGGAAGGGGCTGACATAGGTAGCTCCGGCCAGACCGGCCAGCAGCGCCTGGTTAGGAGAGAAGACCAAGGTCACGTTGGTCTTGATTCCTTCTCGGGAGAGGGCCTTGGTGGCCTTGATCCCTTCCCAGGTCATGGGGATCTTGATCACCACATGGGGGGACCAGGTAGCGATATCCCGGGCCTCCTTGATCATGTTCTCGGCATCCAGGCTCAAAACCTCGGCACTGACGGGTCCCTGGACTAGATCGCAGATCTTCTGAATGTGGCCCTTGAAGTCCACCTTGCCCTGGACCGATACCAAAGTCGGATTGGTGGTGCAGCCGGTAACTATTCCCCAGCTTGCGGCCTCCTCAATCTCCTTGATGTCGGCCGTGTCAACGAAAAGCTCCATCGCTT
>JAJYNT010000399.1 GCA_021786215.1 Chloroflexota bacterium
CGTGGTTACCCTCGGACGCTTTTCCATGGGACGCTTTTTCCCTCCAGGCAAGAGCATACGAGAGCTTCACGGCACCAGCTGTCGGAAGGATGGCATGCTCTGTTTCGCCATGTATCACCCGGCAGCAGCCCTCCACCAGCCAGCTCTTCGGAAAACTATTGAGCAGGATATGCTGAAACTGCCGGCGCTCGTTGCGACCGTGCGCAGCGAGAACGGCAACGGCGAGATGGAGACGGAAAAGTCGACCGGCGGGCAGCCCACGCAGCTGAGCCTCTTCTAGTTAGGCGTTGATAGACGGTGAGCAGTTGACCCAAAAACGTTTGAAGGTGATCCCTCTTGGAGGGGTCGGCGAAATCGGCAAGAACATGTGGGTCGTCGAGTATGGTGACGACCTCGTGGTGCTCGACTGCGGGTTGATGTTCCCCGAGGATGAGATGCTGGGGGTCGATCTGGTGATCCCTGATATCAGCTATCTTCTGGAGAACAGCCACAAGGTGCGCGGTATGGTGATCTCCCATGGCCACGAGGATCATACCGGTGCCCTACCATACGTTTTGCCCCAGTTGAACGTCCCGGTATATGCCACCAAGCTGGCCCAGGGACTCGTCTCCGTCAAGTTGAAGGAGCACCGCCTCTTGGGCTCGGTGGAGCAGGTGGTGATCGAGGCCGGCGACGTTATCGAAATGGGGGAGTTGACGGTTGAGTTCATTCGAGTGGCCCACAGCATCCCCGATGCTGTGTCCGTGATCGTTCACTCGCCGGTAGGGACCCTGGTGTACACGAGCGACTTCAAGTTCGATCAGAGTCCCATGGATGGTAAGGTTACCGACTTCGGGCGGCTCGCGGAACTGGGCGGGAACGGGGTGCTGGTGCTCGTCTCCGATTGCACACGCGTGGAGCAGCCCGGCTTCACCCCGTCGGAGCGGCTGGTGGCCGAGACTTTCGATCGAGTGTTCCAGAAGGCCCAGGGGCGTGTGTTGATAACTACCTTCGCATCTAACATCTCCAGGGTCCAACAGGCGATCCAGTCTGCCCATCGATTCGGCCGAAAAGCCGCTGTCGTGGGCCGTAGCATGGAGAGCAATATCGCCATCGCCCAGGAACTGGACTACATCAGCATTCCGGATGGCGCACTGATGCGGGTGGAAGAGGTGAACAAGCTTCCACCCGATAAAATCCTCTACGTGACCACGGGTGCTCAAGGCGAACCTACCTCGGTGCTCAGCAGGATCGCTAACAGGGAGCATCGCCAGATCCAGTTGAAACCCGGCGATACGGTTATCATCTCAGCTACTCCGGTCCCTGGCAACGAGGAAGCGGTGGCTCGAACTATCAACAATCTCTTCCGCCAGGGAGTGGACGTGATCTACGGTTCTGAGTCCAGCGTCCACGTCTCGGGCCACGCCAGCCGCGAGGAGTTGCGGCTGATGATCAACCTGCTGCGGCCCCAGTTCGTCGTGCCCGCCCATGGCGAGTACCGCCACATGGTGTTGTACAAGCGGCTGGCGGAGGAGTGCGGCATCCCCTCCTCCAACATACTAATGGCCGATCTGGGCAGTGTCATGGAGTTCAAGCGGGACAACTACGGCAAGATCACCGGGAAGGCTCAGGCCGGCGATGTTCTTGTCGATGGGGTCACAGTGGGCGAGGTTGGAGAGGTCGTCTTGCGAGATCGCCAGCTGCTGGCTAAGGATGGGGTGCTGATCGTCGTGGTAACGGTGGACAGGCAGACCGGACGGGTTCTGGCCGGCCCGGACGTGGTATCACGCGGTTTTGTGTATGCTCGCAACTCCGAGGAACTGCTGGAGGCAGCCAAGGAGCGGGCCTTGCAGGTGTTGGAGGTGGATGGCGCCGGCCAGGCTGAGCTCGGCTTCATCCAGTCCAAGATAAAGGAAGCTGTAGGTAAGTTCCTGTATGAGCAGACCCGACGCCGTCCGATGATCCTGCCCGTTGTGCAAGAGATGTAGCACGACGGACCGGGGAGTGGGGTTGGAGACTGAGGAGTCAGTATTGGCTTCAGCTTCGAGAAACGGCAAACGGAAGGGAAATCAGGAATCCAAGCTTCCGTCGATTAGTCCCGAGACCAAGCGCAAGCTGATCGGGGTGGTGCTGGTAGTTGCGGGGCTGGGGACGGCGTTGAGCCTGCTTTTCCCCGAGGGTCCCGCGACCGGAGGGATATCCTGGCTATTCTCGAAGGTTGCGGGGTGGGGGGCCATGGCCGTTCCCGTGGTTATGCTGTGGATCGGTGGTGTTCTGCTGAGGACGGAACTGGATCCGGAGTTCCGGCCTCGTCGCTGGCAGGTCGGCGGTGTCGTTCTCCTGCTACTGTCCTTCTTCGGACTGATTCATCTCCTCCCGCTGGGCCCCGTAGATCTGCAGGCGAAGGCGGATGCCGGCCAGGGTGGGGGCTACCTCGGGTTGTTGGTGAGCGCCCCTCTTCGCGGTAACTTCGGACCGTTGGGAAGCTTCGTGGTCGTGACGGTGGGGCTTCTGGCCGGGATCGCGGTTGGCTTTCGGGTCTCGCCGCACAGGGCCGCGGGGTGGGTCCGGAAGGCATGGGAGCACTTCCTCCAGTGGAGATCGGAGCACAGCCATCGGACAGTGGTGAGCTTTCCCGACGACGCTATGGTGGTGGAGGATAAGGCGGCAGGCAAGAAAGCTCCGCGCTCGGGCGCCGACCCACAGCGAACGGAGGAGGGTGGTGAGGCGATCGCCAAGACGGCGCCGGCACGACGTGGCGAATGGACCCTACCACCGATCACCCTGTTCGAGTCATTGCCAGATGCCGATCTGTCGCAGGTGGATGTGAGGCAGCGCATCAGGGTGATCGAAGAGACCCTGCGCAGTTTTGGCGTGGAGGCCAGAGTGGTGGAGGTCAACCAGGGCCCCGCGGTGACCCAGTTCGGGGTTGAGCCGGGAGTTGGTGTGAAGGTGGCTCGCATTATGGCCCTGGCCAACGACCTGGCCCTGCGGCTGGCAGCGGCTCCGCTCAGACTGGAAGCCCCTGTGCCGGGAAAGCAGGTGGTTGGCATTGAGGTGCCCAACGGATCGGTCGCGGTGGTGGCCATTCGGGATCTGCTGGAGAGTACCAACTACCAGAAGTCGAAGGGCCGGCTGCGGCTGGCGCTCGGTCGCGATGTCTCCGGTTCGCCCACTGTTGGCGACCTGGCCAAGATGCCCCATCTACTGATCGCCGGATCCACCGGCTCCGGCAAGAGCGTCTGCCTCAACAGCTTCATCGCAGCGTTGCTCTATCAGTGCACGCCGGACGATCTGCGTCTGCTGATGATTGACCCTAAGATGGTGGAGTTGATGCCCTTCAACGGGGTGCCCCATCTGTTGACGCCGGTTGTCACCGATATGGAGAAGGTGGTTCCATCCCTGAAGTGGATTGTGAGGGAGATGGAGCGACGCTATCGGCTGTTCGCCGCCCGAGGCGCCCGCAATATCGACGGATTCAATCGCATGGTCACGGGCAGGGGCGCGGATATGCCGCTGCCCTTCATCGTGGTTATCATCGACGAGTTGGCCGACTTGATGATGGTGGCCCCTGACGAAGTGGAGAAGATCCTCTGCCGCCTGGCGCAGCTGGCGCGGGCTACCGGCATTCACCTGGTGGTCGCCACACAACGACCATCCGTCGATGTGGTCACCGGTCTCATCAAGGCCAACTTCCCGACCCGCATCTCCTTCGCCGT
>JAJYNT010000157.1 GCA_021786215.1 Chloroflexota bacterium
GTCTGCACCCCTCGGGGGGTTATTTCAGTCGACTCATGACATGGTGCAGGATGTCCTGTTTCCGCAACCCTGCGTACACAACCCATCTTCATGTCCTGCACCGGCTTGGCACGCGGATTGAACAGTTATGGATGATCCTCAACGGCCCTCCATGCGGAGTCTCAACCCGGCAGGAAGGGGGACATCGACGATGATCTCTATTCATTACCCCCGTACGATAGCGGACCTGAAGCCTGGGGATCATCTCTGTTGCCTGTACGAGACGGAAGATGAGCGCCGGGCATTGCTCACGCCTTACCTGCGCCAGGGGTTGGAGCGAGGCGAGAAGGTACTCTACATCGTGGACGCTCACACCATCGAGGTTGTCCAGGGCTACCTGCGGGACGATGGGCTGGAGGTCGAGCCCTACCAGGCAAGTGGCCAGCTGAGCATTCTCACCGTTGACGATGCCTACATGCGGGAGGGGATCTTCGATGCAGATGGAATGATCGCCCTGCTGCGGAGCGAGACGGATCGTGCCCTGGCCGAGGGCTATGCGGCCCAGCGCGTCACCAGCGAAATGACCTGGGTGCTGCGAGGGCTGCCGGGCTCCGAGCGCTTTATCGAGTACGAGTCCAAGCTGAACACATTCCTTCCTGGCAGCAGGTGCCAGGCCATTTGCCAGTACGATCGGCGACGCTTTGATCCCGCAGTGCTCTTGGATGTGCTGGCCACCCATCCTATCATCGCCGTGGGTACCGACCTCTATGACAATTTCTACTACATACCTACGACGGAGTTCCTGGGGCTCGACCGTCCGGGAGCAACCCTGCGTCGTTGGCTGGACAACCTGGCAGAGCGCAAGGAAGCGGAGGAGGCGCTGCGGGACAGCGAGCAGAAGTACCGGACCCTTCTCGACAACATCCCACAGAGGGTGTTTTACAAGGACCGGAACTCTGTGTATCTGGCGGTCAACCCGAGCTATGCGCGGGATCTGGGTCGAATGCCCGACGAGGTAGTCGGCAAGACGGACTACGACCTGTTCCCACCTGAGATGGCCGACAAGTATCGCTCTGACGACCGGCGGATCATCGAGACAGCCACTTCCGAGGAGATCGACGAGCCTTACCCGCTTGGCGGAGAGGTGCGGGTGGTCCACACCCTGAAGGCTCCGGTCCGCGCCAGCGACGGCGCCATCACGGGCGTGCTCGGCATCTTCTGGGATATCACCGAGCGCAAGCGGGCGGAGGAAGAGCGGGAGCGACTGCTAGCGGATCTCCAACGATGGGCGGCGGAGCTGGACACCACGATCACCTCCATCGCTGACGGGGTCCTGATCTACGACCCGAGGGGCGAGATCGTGCGCATGAACCCCGCGGCCGAGAGGATCTTGGGCTACTCTCCTGAGCAGCGCGAGTTGCCCTTGGCGGAGCGAATGAGGCTGCTGTGCATCGAGACCCTGGACGGCAAGCCTTTTCCACCGGAGGAGCAGCCGGCTGTGAGGGCGTTTCGGGGCGAGAGGGCGTGGGGCGTGGTGATGGTCATCCGCCTACCCGACGGCAGGGCCATCTGGGTTTCCTCCAGCGGGGCCCCCATCCGCCTTCCCAGCGGCGACCTGCTCGGTGCGGTGGTCACCCTCACCGACATCACCGTACAGCATCAGCTTCAGGAGCAGCGCGAGGACCTCCTGCGCGCGGTCTCCCACGACCTGAGGGCCCCCCTCACAATCATTCTGGGCCAGGCCCAGCTGCTGGGGGGCATGCTGGAGAAGGCCGGCCTGACCGGCCCCGAGCGGCGGAGTGCCGAGGCCGTCGTCACCGGGGCCAAGCGGATGAACGTGATGATCCAGGACCTGGTGGACTCGGTGCGGCTGGAGGCCGGGCAGTTGCGGCTCGAGAAGCGGCCGGTGGAGCTGAGATCGTTCGTATCCGACCTGCTCGAGCGATCCGTGGGGGTGATAGAGATCGGCCGGGTGAGGGTGGAGATACCTCCCAACCTCCCTCCCGTGAGCGCCGACGCGAACCGGCTGGAGAGGATCCTGACCAATCTCCTCTCCAACGCCCTCAAGTACTCCTCTCCCGACACGGAGGTGAAGGTCACCGCCAAAGCAACCGATGGCGAGGTGGTGGTCTCGGTGGCGGACAGGGGTGTGGGGATTGCCCCCGAGGACCTCCCCCACATGTTCGAGCGCTACTATAGAGCCAAGGCGGCCCGGAAGACCGAGGGGTTGGGGCTGGGGCTGTACATCAGCAGGATGCTGGTGGGGGCCCACGGCGGCCGGATCTGGGCCGAGAGCCAGCCGGGAAAGGGGAGCACCTTCAGCTTCACGTTGCCCGTCGCGTAGTACGTGAGCCCGCCTCACGCTGGTCGACAGTACTGCCGGTAGAGCGGCAGGTAGATCTGGCTGTCTCGGGTTACGCAACCGGAGTTGCCACCATCCCGCATCAGTTGGGTGCACTTGCTGCAGGCCGTGCACACTGTCCGCGGATCCAACTCTCCCTTCTCCATCAGGTCTCTCGCAAAGCTGGGGTTTGCGAAGGCCAGGCGGCCCACGCCGGCGATCGCCGTCCAGCCGCGACGTATGTTGGCCGCGGCGGCGTAGGGGAAGAACTGGCGAAGCCAGCTGTAGCCGGTGTTCACCACCACCATCTTGGGGACGGCCAGCTGGATGGCTCGACTCGTCCGGAAAAGGCGATCGATTCCCTCCAGTGGATGCTCGGTAGGCTCCATCGGGGATCGGGTGATGTTCTGGTCGAAGGGACGGGTCACGTGGGCGTTGTAGTAAGGGTTGCCGGCGGTGCAGTTTAGAAGCCTGACTCCCTTCGCGTAGAGCGACCTGACCAACCGGATCGGCTCATCCATGTCCTCTTTGCCCCGGACCTCGCGGTCCACACCCCATCCGTATGGGTAGTCCAGACAATCGCAGACACCGAGGCGCACCGCCAGCAACAGATCCGGGGCTGCCGCGCGTGCCTTCTCCACGATGTTCAGCAGGAAGCGAGTGCGATTCTCGAAACTGCCCCCGTAACGGCCGGGTCGGGTGTGGCCAGCCAGCAGCTCGGCGATCAGGTAGCCGTGGGTGCTCTTGATGTCCACCCCGTCGAAACCTGCCTCCCTGGCCAACTTCGCGACCTCAGCGTAGCGGTTCTCCAATGTCTCCAGTTGGTCGTCGCTGATGACCGGGTATTCGGCAGGAAGTTTCCCCGCCGCATCCAGGACGGGATGGTGAAAGGCGATGACAGGGGCGGGCTTGTCGATCGGCCGGCAGTAGCGACCGGAGTGGGTGAGCTGCAGGATCTTCAGCGGACTGTGGCCGGTGCCGAACTGCCGTCGCGCGATCTCATCTGTGCGACGGACGAGTTGAGCAAACTCCCGTACGTTGCTTTCGTGCAGCCAGAGCTGCCGAGGGTTAGCTCTCCCCTCGGGTGTCACCGCCGTTGCTTCGAACCAGAGGAGTCCCGCTCCTCCCGTGGCGAACCGTTCGTAGCGGCGGATGGTGAGTTCGTCCGGCGAGCCATCGGCTTTGCCGTCGCACCCCTCCATTGGATGAACGCAGAGGGCGTTCGATGTCTTGAAGCTTTCGATAGCTATCTGCCGCCGGATTGGCGAAATATCCTCGTCCAAGACGATACTAAGCCCCAGGGCCTCTATCTTTGCCCTCAATTCTGCTAGAGACCTGAAATTGAATCTCTCGTGGGCTGCCATGCCG
>JAJYNT010000490.1 GCA_021786215.1 Chloroflexota bacterium
GCCCCGGTACCCGGTACCCGGTACTTCAGGGGGTTCAGTCCATCTCGCAGGTTGAAGGCGTGGCGCACATCTGCGATCCGCTCCCCCACCGTCAGGCAGTCCGCCAGGGTGAATTCCCATCCGGTGACCGCTTGAAGGAAGGCTGGAACGAATTGCCATGGATAGGAAAAGGCGGCGAACTGACACAACCCGGCGGAGTTGATCAGATGCATCAGGTTGTACGCCCTGGCGTGAATCTCCCCTTGCCGGCATACTGATACTTGTCCGGTCTTGGCCCCAGATCGAGGCCGAAAGGCACGCTCTGCTCACCCCCTGGGTGTGGCGGCCCGGAGTGGCGTCCATCAGGTATGTAGTAGCGAAGCCGGGCCCCCACCCCATACCCACCCAGGAAGTCCCTCAGCAGCCCCTCTGGCGGGATTTCCTCGCCAATCCTCCCCGTGGATAGGTCCACGTTCAGTATCTTGCCGGCGTAGCCTCCCGCCATGGTGCTCCCACCGAGTGCCGAGTGCTGGGTGCTGGGTGTTGTCAGACTGTCAGCTTCCGATGCAGGATGTCCGTGATCTCCTTGATGGTGGGAAACCTTCCCTCTCTCTTCTTGGAGAAGATCAGTTCCCCGTCCGCGGTCACCTCGAAGACCCCGCCTCGAGAAGGGATTATGGTGAGTTGTCCAACGTCGGTTCCCAGCTGGCTAAGGACCGACTCCGCCAAGCCGACGGCTTGGGGGAGGTAGTTTCACATGCTGCAATACTCGATCGAAATGGAGAGCTGTCTGGGTTCCGCCACTGGGGCCACCTCCTGAACAGGTTGTTCCGCAACCTTCATACCAGGAAGCTTCGGCCGCTGCAAGACTTCTGCTCGCTCCAGGGCCCGGCCCGTGGACGGGTGCGAGTGCCTCCCAGCCATGGTTGTGATAGTTGAACATAAGATATATATCAATACCTGGTGCTTTTGTGTTATAGTGAGAACCATCGTGATTCAGACATCCTAGCCAGGCCTCTTTCCGCTGCCTTCGCGATCCCATCCGGAATGGCGAAGGTTGCCGGGCAAGGGCACCGATTCTCCCCACAAAAGGTGCGAGAGCAATGACCTTGGAAGCTTTCTCCGATAGATCGCGCAGTCACAACCCGCTGCTGCTGGCCGTGCGCTTCCTGCTCTACTGGGTGATTAGAGCGCTCGTTGTCCTATTTCGAGGGATTCGTTTTCTGTTCCGGCCCGCGTTGGTCCGTTATGGACTGCTGATCGTGCTGGTGGCCGGCGCAGTCGCGTGGAAATCGCTAGGCACCCCCGCTTTTCTCCCCTGGTTGCCGTCGGACAGCACCCCGGGGACACTTGTATCCACCTCTGCGACCACCCAACCACCGCCGGCGCCGGTGGTGGAGCGCTACCTGCAGGCGCAGGCCAACTTTGACGCAAAAGGCATGTGGGACACGATGAGCGACCCGCTCAAGCAGCGAATGACGCTGGCCAACAACTCTGAGACGCAGATCCAGAATGCTCTGGACAGCGCTCGCCAACTCCAGCGCAACTACACAGCCATCACCTACATCGGTGGCCATGCCCTCGGCAGCAACCAGATGGTCTACTTCTATGTGCTGACGATGAAAAGCCCTACCGGCACATCTCAGATACCCTACACCTTTGTGGTCGATCAGAACGGCAAGATCAGCAATATCCAGTGGAGCATGTAGCGATGATACGCAATGACTCGAATCGAGAGCCTCTCGATCGGTCGATAGAGGATTTCACCGACTCACTTCTCGATGGGATTGGCCGGCAGTTCCGGCGGCTGCTGCTGGTGGCCGCGGCTCTGGCAGTCTTCTGGGCCTTCCTGCTGCCCACCTGGCAGAACTGGCTTCCCATACTCGGCACGGGTGCGATGCTCCTCTTTCAGCTCTTCTTCGCCGTGCTGTTCATGGTGGTGCAGTTCGTCGCCCTCTTCTGGTTCCTCGGAAGGGGCCGCACCTATTGGGTCAAACCCGGCGAAACCGGTGTCGGCTTCAAGGACTACAAGGGCAATCCCGAGGTCCTCGAGTCCGCACGCCGTATCGTCACCCTCCTCCGAGGCGTCAAGGGCTTCAAACAGATGGGCGGCGAGGCCATCCGAGGCCTCCTCCTCGTCGGCCCCCCGGGCACCGGCAAGAGCTACCTCGCTCAGGCCATCAGCACCGAGGCCGGCGTCCCATTCGGCTACGCCTCCGCCCCTTCCTTCCAGAATATGTTCATGGGCATCGGCAACCTCCGCGTCATGATGCTCTACGGCAAGGCCCGCAAACTCGCCAAAAAGTACGGCGCCTGCATCCTCTTCATCGACGAGGTCGACGCCATCGGCGCCGCAAGGGCCAATCAGGGCCCCAGCACCGGTATGGGCGGCATGATGTTCGGCGGCAACACAGGCATGCTCAACGAACTCCTCCTCCAGATGGACCCCCCTCCTCAGGAGCAGAGCCGCTGGGGCCGCTTCCTCAGAGCACTCGGCCTCCGCAAGACGAAGGTCGATATGCCCCCGGTCCTCACCATCGCCGCCACCAACCTCGCCGAGGTCCTCGACCCCGCCCTCCTCCGCCCGGGCCGCTTCGACCGCAAGATCACCGTCGACGCCCCGAGTGCCGACGGTAGACGCGAAATCCTGGAGTACTACCTCGCCAAGGTCAAGCACGAGGAGATGAACCTCGACAAGCTCGTCTTCGACACCATCAGCTACACCCCCGTGGCCATCAAGTACGTCATCAACGAGGCCGCCGTCCTCGCCCACTTCGACGGACGTAACTCCATCACCTATCGCGACTTCACCCTCGCCAGGGAAACCCACGAGTGGGGTCTCAGGCAGCCTATCAAGGGTATGTCCGAGGAGGAGCGCCGAAGGATCGCCTACCACGAGGCGGGCCACTGCTACGCCCAACTGAAGCTGCTCCCTCGCCAACGTATGACCAAGGTCACCATCATCCGCCACGGCCAGGCCCTCGGCCTCTCCGCCACCAAGCCCCTCGAGGAAATGTACACCCGCACCCGCGAGGAGCTGCTCGCCGACATCCAGAGTAGCCTCGCCAGCCGGGCCTCCGAGGAGATCTTCCTCGGTACCGCCCTCACCGGCGTCACCTCCGACCTCGAGCAGGCCACCAGAATGGCCGCCGCCTGCATCGGCTGGTTCGGCATGAACGGAAGCCTCTATTCGGTAAGGGCCTTCGGCGAGATGACTCCCGACCCCGTCATGAAGCGCGAGATCGACAAGCTGCTGAAGGAGCAGTACAAGAAGGTCAAGATGCTCATCGAGAGCAACAAGGAGGCTGTCGCCGCCATCGCCGAGGGCCTACTCCAAAAAGACGAACTCGACGAGGACGAGATCAAGGCTCTGGTCGAGGCTCCCTGAGGCGGCCAACCTCAGCATTGCGCCTGCATCGCACAACGGGTGGAGAGTTGGTTCGGCTCTCCACCCGCTTTGCTTTCAGCTGATCACATATGCTTGCTACTAGTAGGAACTAACTGCTGGTACATTCCTTGCTGAACTACCAGCCTCGGGAAGAAACGTTCGCAAGGTTATGGCAGCCTTTCGGCCCTCCCAACACCGCAGTGTTGCATCATCGTCAAGGTCTGTGTCCCAGATGGCTCGTTCGACAACAAACGGCAGAAAGGTTAGGGGAGCCTGGGGCTGGTAGCCCGCGGCCGTCCCCGTAGTCAACCAATGGGAGG
>JAJYNT010000304.1 GCA_021786215.1 Chloroflexota bacterium
CTCGAATCCCCACACTACTTCGAGCTGGACGGGCAACCTTCCCTGGTGGCCGCACTGATCCTCCAGTGGATGAAGGAGGATGGGGTGTACCGCTTGCGCCGCCGGGTCCTCGGCCGTTACTCCTGGGATTCTCTGTTCGAGCGTGAGATCGCGCCTCTGGTCGGGAAGATGGAGTCCGCCCACCTGCCATCCTGAGCGGTAACGAACTGTACTCGGGGCCGTTTGGTCCTTCGCGGGCGCTCAGGATTGCAGCAGTCTCGTGCTAAGGGGGTAGGAATGGCTGTGGCCGCGGAGAGAGAGTTCACCATACTGGTGCCCTTGTACGACAGCAGGTCGGCCGGCGATCTGATCAAGATCGCGGGGACACTGATACCGGTGCGGGCAGGAGAGCGCAGTGGTAGGGTGGTGGCCCTGGGTGTGGTGGAGGTCCCCGAGGACGTGGATTTCAGCCACGGTGCTCGCCCGGCCCAGGCCCACCGGCAAAGGTTGGGGCGACTCTTCAAGATGGCCGGCAAGTCGCTGGACCTCGAGATCGCGACCCTGGTGAGGGTGTCCCGGCAGGTCTGGCAGGGGATCCGGGATGCCGCCAGGGAGGAGTCGGCAAACCTTCTCTTGCTGGCCTGGAAGGGATCCACCACTACACCCAACGCCATCTTCGGCACCACCATCGACGAAATCGTGAAGGACCCACCGTGCGACATCGCTATGGTCAAGCCCCACTCCATGGGGAACTGCAAGCGCATCCTGCTGCCGGTCCGCGGCGGTCCACATGCCGCCCTTGCTTTGCGGCTGGCGGTGGTGCTCGCGGAGCGGTACGACGCCACTGTGACGGCTCTTCGGATCATGCCGCCGGGGCTCACCCTGAAGGATGTGGAGCGAGAGAAGGAGCATTTCGACCGCTTCCTTGGCACCGTGCCCAGCGGCCGGGTGGAGAGCTCATTCAAGGTCTCTGAGTCCGTGGTCCAGGCCATTCTTTCGGAGGTTTGCAGCCATCAACTGGTGGTCATGGGTGCCTCGGCTGCCCCTGTCTCATCTGAACCCTATCTCTTCGGATCCATCGCGGAACGGGTGGTGCGAGAAGCGGATCGCCAGGTGATAGTGGTCAAGACCAAGGAGCCGGTGGGGGGACTGAGGCCCGACTTCGGGCAGTTGTTCCAGGAGGAGCCACCCCAACCGACCATACCGATCTCTACCGTGGTGGACAAGTGGTTCGCTGAAAACACCTTCGACAGCGAGGAGTGGTCGGACCTGGATCTGCTGGTGCGGCTGAAGAGATCTGCCGGAGTGACCATCAGCCTGGGGCTGCCCGCGCTCAACGAGGAGCCCACGGTCGGACCCATCATCGCTTCCCTGAAATCGGAGTTGATGGAGCGACACCCACTCCTGGACGAGATAGTGCTCATCGACAGCGGATCGACCGACCGAACGGTGGAGATTGCCCGAAGCCACGGCATTCCAGTGCATCTCCATCAGGAAATCCTTCCTCAGTATGGCTCTATAGCGGGTAAGGGCGAGGCTCTCTGGAAGAGTCTCTACGTGCTGAAGGGCGATATCGTTGCCTGGATAGACACCGACATCAGGAATATCCATCCTCGCTTCGTATACGGTCTGCTGGGGCCGCTGCTGCAGCACCCGCGGGTCAAGTACGTGAAGGGGTTCTACAGACGGCCGATCCGTGTGGGCCATAAGACCCTCGGGACCGGTGGCGGTCGGGTCACGGAGTTGACGGCCAGACCCATGCTGAACCTCTTCTACCCGGAGCTCTCGGGCATCGTGCAGCCGCTTGCTGGGGAGTACGCCGGGCGTCGGGAGGCGCTGGAGAAGATTCCGTTCTTCACCGGCTACGGCGTCGAGACGGGGCTGCTGATCGATTTCCTCGAGGCATTCGGGCTTCACGCCATAGGGCAGGTGGACCTGAAACGGCGGATCCACCGCAACCAGACACTGGTATCGTTGAGCAAGATGGCATTCACCCTGATTCAGGTGGTGCTGAAGCGGGTTGAGGACCAGCAGCGGCTGCGATTGATGGCCGAGCTCAACTCCAGCATGAAGCTGATCCAGCATACCAGGGACCAGTTTCACCTGGAGGTCAAGGAGTTGCGAGACCGTGAGAGGCCCCCGATGATCACGGTGCCGGAGTATCGCCAGATGCGGGGGCTGGAGTGATGGTAAGTGGCTACGCGGGGTTACTTCTGGTTCGCCATGGTCAGACCGATTGGAACCTGGAGGGACGGTACCAGGGCGGAGCCGACATCCCCCTGAACGCAACAGGGCGAGAGCAGGCCGAGAGGCTGGCCGGCGAGCTTGCGGGGCACGGGATCGACTTCGTCTATTCGAGCCCCCTGAGTCGCGCCCTGGATACCGCTCGGGCCATCGCACGGCGATCTGGAACTGATCTGCGGACCGATCCGCGCCTGCGGGAGATGGACCTGGGGGAGTGGGAGGGGATGCTGAGCTCCCGAATAGCCGAACTTTACCCTCAACTCTTTCGCCAGTGGAGGGAGGATCCGAGGCCGATCCGGCCGCCGGGGGGCGAATCGATCAGGGAGCTCCACGATAGGGTAGTGGCGGTGGTGGAGGAGATCGTCCGTCGCCATCCAGGACGCACCATCTGCCTGGTCACCCACAAGGTGTCGATGGTGGTGATCCGTACCCATTACCTGGGATTGGAGCTGCCCGTGGAGATGGCCAGGCCCCTGCCCAACACCGAATGGGAGCGACTGGAGACCATTGTGCGGCCTGGGCAAAGCCCCTGCTGCTCGGCGGCGATCCCAGTGCTGCGTCACAATGGTCTCAACTAGTTTCATCTTCACTGTGTCGAAGTACCATGAGTTGGCGATGAGAAATGACAGGGGGATGGATCAAGTCCTGACTACCAGCACAGAGCAGGGGGCGGCCCTCAGCACCTTCTCCGCCACGCTTCCGTAGGCATATAGCCGTGCTCCGGTTCGACCATGGGTGGACATGACGATCAGATCGGCTCGCGTGCTGCCCGCGTACTCGACTATCTCCTCTGCCACGCTTCCACTTCGCACCTGGCCGGTGGCCCTGATCCCCCTGTCGCGCAGCCGCTTCTCCCAAGTAGCGAGGTAAGCTTCCGCTTCCTCTCGATCCCCCTCTTCCTGTACCACGTGGCCGTGCCCATCGGGGGCCTGGACGAAGCGTAGCAGGGTGACACGTATCAGTTCCAATTCGGCCCCGCTGGCGGATGCCAGCAGCTCCGCGTGGGGGATAGCTGTTTCGGCAAGGTCGGAACCATCCAGCGGAACCAGGATTCGCCGGTACATCTCGCCCCCCTTCCAGCAGTTGGAAGCTTTGAGATAGTGTGGCATTGCCGTGAAGGAAGGTCAACTGTGGGGATAACGCACGGGCCGGCTCTCAAGTGAGAGCCGGCCCGCACCTTCAATCTGGAGCAGCCTTGCTATCGAACCGGATGTTCCCGGCCGGCCTCCCTAATCATCAGAGGAGCGAGAGCCGTTACCGGGCCGGTTTCCATCTCTGTGGTCCCCGCCCTGCTGCCCGTTGCCGTTGTCCGAGTTTGAGCGTCCCTGCCAGTCACCGCCGTCTCTCCTGTTTCTGTCCTGTGGGTTCCCCCACTGGGGAAGGAGGGCCGGACCCTGTGGTTGGCCGACAGTGGGAGTGGGGGTCGCCGTGGCGGTAGCGGTACCAGTTGTGGCGGCCGGCTG
>JAJYNT010000251.1 GCA_021786215.1 Chloroflexota bacterium
GGACAGCCTTCACCAACGGATCCACGACCTGGATCAACGGCCCTAACGGCATTCAGTCCCGTCCTAACAACCAGAGGTTCGCCTGGGAGACGTCCGGCACACCCGGCCAATCCTCCCAGCAAAGTCTGGCGACGGGAACGTCGCGGCCGGTCGCACCTGTGGCCTCGAGCAACTCGGTTCCCCGATTCGGCGTGGACGAGGCTTTCCGCAACGACGCCTCCACCCAGCTGGGGATCAACTGGGACCGGGTGATCCTCTCCTGGTCCGACATCCAGCCAAACGGCCCTGGCGACTGGCGAGCCGATGACTACTTCCCGCCCGACAATCTCCAGAAGGATCTGAACCGGGGCTGGGACGTGGTGGGCGTCCTCCAGTTCACACCCGCATGGGCGGCACAGAACCCGGGAGATGGACAAAGGTCGGCACCGAAGAATCTGTCGCTACCCGCGAACGACCCCAACAACTACTGGGCTCAGTTCGCCGGTCGCATCGCCGCCTACTACAAGGGCCGGATCGACCGCTGGGTGATCTGGAACGAGCCCGAGTTCAAGCCCGGCGACAAGGGTGCTGGCCAATCCTACACCTGGCTGGGGAGCGATGCCGACTACTACATGCTGTTGAAGCGGGCCTACCAGGCCATCAAGGCCGCCAATCCCAACGCGACGGTAGTATTCGGGGCAACCTCTTACTGGATCGACATCAACATGGGGCGGCAGCCCTTCTTCAAGCGGATCCTGGACATCGCCGCTGCCGACCCGGAGGCGAAGGCCAACAACTTCTTTTTCGACGCCGTGGCCTTCAATATCTACCGAGCCCCCGACGACCTGCTGCGCATCCACGTGGAGATGGAGAACGCCATGAAGGCGAAGGGGATCGACAAGCCAATCTGGCTCACCGAGACCAACGCGATGCCCTACGACGACCCCGTCACCCCCAAGCCCGCCGACGGCCAGCGAGTCACCCTGTCCCAGCAGGCCGACTACGTCGCACAGGCGCTATCCATAGCCGCGGCGGCCGGCTACCAGAGGGTCGGATGGTACCGGATCACTGACGGCGGGGTCTGGCAGCAGCAGGAGGCGTGGGGACTGCTTAGGGACGATGGCTCCCCCAGGCCCGCCTTCCAGGCGTTCAAGACGGTAGCCCCGCTCTTCAACGGCGCTCGCAAGGTCAGTTTCGTGCCGCTGGAGCGGGCCGACGAACCTTTCGGCACACCCTGGCCCGAGAACCCCAACTCCTATTACCCCAACTGGGCTGTGTATCAGGTGGTTTTCGATCAGCCCGATGGGCGGCGGATATCCGTGCTCTGGAACGCTACCAGCGACAACCTGCGGGTCCGGGTTCCGAAACAGGGAACCGGAGCCACCCTGATAGACAAGCTGGGCCAGCAGTACGCGCTTACAGAGAAGGACGGATGGTATGTGATCGACCTGCCTTCATCAGGGGTCAAGGGTCCGTTTGATCCAGACGGGTACCACTACATCGGCGGACAGACCTTTCTGTTGATACAGCAGGGGGTCCCGGCTGATGCCCAGATCGAGGAACCACGCCTGGGCGATCCGGGCTCGGCCCAACCCGGCGTCGCGCTATCCCTGGATCCCCCGTCCTTCAAGTTCCATCCCGGCGAGACAGCCCACTTCACCCTGCGGCTGCGCGGCATAGAGGGCTTTAACTACCAGATGCAGCTCTCGGTCAAGAACCTTCCATCGGGGGCCAGCGTGGACATGCCGGCCACCGCCTTCCCCGGCGACCGAGTGAGTGTGACGGTGAACAGCGACAGCTCTCTGAAGCCGGGCCTCTACGCGAACGAGGTCTTCATCGAGGCCAACGGAAGCGGGGTGAGCGCGCAGGTGCCGCTCACCCTGGAGGTAGTACCTTAGCCCTGCAGTCCGTGGGGGCGGTTCCCGAACCGCCCCCACGGTTGGACTCTTGCGGGGGCAACTCTGAGAATCGTCTACGCCCGGCAGACAGGAAAACCGAGCAGCCACCGAGGAGGTTGCGGGGCAACTCTGAGAATCGTCTACGCCCGGCGCCCCTCCCGCAGCAGGTGCCCCAGGATCAGCAGCCGGGAGCTACGGTTGGCGTAAAGGAAGCTGAACTTGTTGATCAGGTCGGAAACTCGAGGGTCCGAGGACAGACGGAACTTGTGGTCCTCGCCGGCGCCAACAGGCTCCAGCACCCCGCTCTCCCGCAGATAGTCCAGCTCCTCGGTAACTCGGTCCTCCGGCCAGCCCAGCTCGCCGGCAACGTCGACCGCCGACAGCTCGGCCTCGGGGGCTCGTCGAAAGAACACGACCATCTCTAGCCGGATGAAGCTGTTGACCACCAACGTGAAGAATTGGTGCAACTGCGGATCGACGGCATCGATGGCAGCCCGCAACTCTTCCCCAAAGTTGATCACCGGGTCAGTGCTCTCCAGAACAGACTTACCTCCCCACCCTCGGCTGGTCGGGAGATGCTCACCGGCAGAGGAGACGGCATCTGCTCGCCGCTAGCACCCCTCTCGCATCGCTGATGCAGCGATGCGCTATCCTTGCTCAACATGCAGCATTCTATCACAGCATTAGTCAGCCATCAATCGGCTTTCAATGTGCAACGGCACCAGATTGCGCTGGAATCCGGCGTCTCACTTCATTAGAATGTTTCCAAGCTTCCTCAAGAAAAGTCCATGCGACGGGATGGGAGCCGTTGAGCGCACAGGGGTCTGACAGCCAGCTTCAGGAACAGTCTGTCACCAACCTTTCCGAGTTGGTGGCGGCCATGCCCACCGATGCCCGCCGCGCCTTCGAGCGATTGTTCCGGGTCAGCCGATCCACCGGCAGACTGGTCCCGCCGCCATCGATGCGCCCCTGGATCCAACAGCAGTTCGGCTCGGTGGAGGCGGTGGAGACCCAGACCATAATCAAGGTCACCAACGTCGTCACCATGGAGTCGGCCCTCTTCAATCGGCTCCGGGCCTCCAGGCCGATGGAGGCCAAAATGTCCGGCGACCTGCTCCAGACGATCGACGCGAGCACCGGGGATCCGTTCTGCCATCCCCTCGAGAGCACTCCCGAGGACGTCTTCGGCCGGATAAGAGGGCGGCACTCCATAACCGCTAGCAATGTGGCCAAGTACGATGCCTTTCACAGTCTGGTGATCTTCGACCGACATAACCCGCTGAAGCTCTCCGAGAGCAGGGTGCGAGACTACCTGGAGACCGGCTTCCGTTGGGCGCAACGGGTCCTGCGAGAGGACCCGGAGGCCCGCTACTTCTTCTTCATGTGGAACGCTCTCTGGAAGAGCGGCGCCTCCGTGATTCACGGCCACGCTCAGGTGGCCTGCACCCACGACATGCACTACGCACGGGTGGAGGCCCTGCGTCGAGCGGCCCAGCAGTACCGTCGGGAGAGCGGCACCGACTACTTCTCCGATCTGGCGCTGGCACACCGTGCCCTCGGCCTGACTCTGGATCACCAGGGGGCCACCGTGATGGCCCACCTGACGCCCACCAAGGAGAAGGAGCTATTGATCCTCACTCCAGGGCTCGGCGATCCCCTGCCGGCAACCCTCTACCGGGTGCTGGACTGCTTCCTCGGTCGGATGGGGGTGAGCAGCTTCAATCTGGCGATATACATGCCCCCTCTGGCGGGCAGCCCGGAGGATTGGTCCGGCTTCCCCCACATCACCCGTATTGTCGACCGGGGTGA
>JAJYNT010000336.1 GCA_021786215.1 Chloroflexota bacterium
TAGGCGCCTTCTGGTCCGCAAGTGTTGGCTCCAGGCTCCTTTCTCGCATCCAGCAGCCCCTCTTGTTGGTGAAAGTGCCCGACTAAGAGCGCGCTCGGGATTGTCGGTAGAGCAGAAAAATGCCTATCACTATCAGCACCAGAGGCCACAGTCTCCAGAAGCTGATCCACCAGAAGAGGTTCAGGTTCTGCAGCAACAGGATCAGCCCCAGCAGCAGCACTATCACCCCGGCGATGAACTGTCGATCCCCCGAAGGACGTGAGTGGCTGTAACTATAGCCCCGGTCGGGCCTCCCGGGGATTGTGTCTGCTGGCTCCTGGGGAGTCTCGCTGCCGGTGGTGCCCTCCTGAGCCGTCTCTCCCGTTTCGGAAGGTCTGCCGGTAGCTCGCAGCAACTCGTCGCCAATCCGCTCCGCGTTTTCTCGCATCCGCCCCAGATTCTCTCTCACGACCTCCCTGGGGGGACGATCCAGGCTGTCCTGCTCCGGCATGATGATCCAGAGAAGTGGATAGAGCAGGAAACCAACCCCCGTGAGAAAGGCCAGCAGCACGAACGCAAGCCTCATGAAAACGGGATCCACGTCGAAATACTCGGCCAGACCCCCGCAAACCCCCGCTATCATCCGTTCCGTCTGGCTCCTGTACAGTCTCTTCGGCATTGCACACCTCTCGATGATTGGCCCAGGAAATGAAAGAAGGTCAGCGGCGACCTTCGATGTCCTATTGGACATTGAAAGTCGCCGCGAGGTTTCGTCATGGAACGGTGTCTGGGTGGGGGTGCGAGGTCGCGTACTACTCGGTCGTGAGGATCTGAAAGATCCCCTCCAGCTCCTCGTCGGAATAGAAGTGGATCACCACCCGGCCGCCCTTGCGGCCCCGATGCAGCTCCACCTTGGTGCGGAGCGCTTCCCTCAGCCGGTTCTCCAGATCCGACAGCTCGACCGACTTGGGTCGACCTGGCTGCTGCCCTTTGGGCGAGCCACGGCGTGCCGCCTCCTCGGCCTCTCGCACCGTGACTCCCGAAGACAACATCGACGCCAGGAGCACCAGCTGCTGCTCGGCGCTGGGGAGGGAGAGTAGGGTGCGGGCGTGGCCCTCGGTTATCTTGCCCTCCTCCAGGGCCACTTTGGCCTCCGGCGGGAGGTGCAGCAGCCGCAGGCTGTTGGCCACCGCGCTGCGACTCTTCCCCACGCGCCGGGCCACCTCCTCCTGGGTGAGGTTATGCTCATCCAGCAGCTGCCGGTAGGCTGCTGCCTCCTCCAGGGGACCCAGATCCTGCCGCTGAATGTTCTCCACCAGGGCCAACTCAAGCAGCTGCTGGGGAGTGCTATCCTTCACCACAATCGGCACGGTGGTGAGGCCGGCCAGCCGGGCCGCCCGCCATCTCCGCTCCCCGGCTATCAGGGTGTAGCCCGAGCCGGACCTGGTGACGATGAGGGGCTCCAGGATGCCGTGCTGCCGAATGGAATCGGCCAGCTCCGCCAGCGTCTCCTCCTTCATCACCGTGCGAGGCTGCCGCGGGTTCGGGGATATGCGATCCAGGTCGATTTGGAGCAGACCGTTGCGCTCTGCCGAGGGGATCAGGGCGCCCAGTCCCCTGCCGAGCCCATGTTCTTTGCCCATCGTTACCTCGATAGCCCCTACTCTCTTATCCTCACTGCCACCTCCAGCGCCAGGGCCGCGTAGGCCAGCCCCCCCTTGGAGATGGGATCGTACTCGAGAATCGTCTTTCCGTAGCTGGGGGCTTCGGTCAAACGGATACTGCGGGGTATCACGGTGTCGAAAACCAGGTCGGGGAAATGGCGGACCACCTCGTCGACCACCTGACTGCTCAGGTTGGTGCGGCTGTCGTACATGGTCAGCAGCACCCCCAGCACGGCGAGCCGCGGATTCAGGCTGTCGCGCACCATGTCGATGGAATGCATCAGCTGAGCTAGCCCTTCCAACGCCAGGAACTCGCACTGAACCGGGATGATCACCGCGTCGGCCGCCGTGAGGGCATTGATGGTGAGCAACCCGAGTGAGGGAGGACAGTCGATGATCGTCACCGGGTAATCACCGATCACCTCTCGAAGGGCTCGCTTCAAGCGTCCCTCGCGAGCCATCATGTTCACCATCTCCACCTCGGCGCCGGCCAGCCGCCGCGCCGACGGGACCAGGTTGAAATCGGTTTGCCGCGTGTGCATCACCACCCGGGCTAGCGATTCCCCCTCCACCAGAACCTCATAGAGAGAGCGCTGGGTGTCCGCGCCGTCGAAGCCCAGGGCGGTGGTGGCGTTGGCCTGGGGATCCATATCCACCAGCAGCACCCGCCGGCCCTGAGAGAGGTATGCCCCGAGATTCACGGCGGTCGTCGTCTTGCCGACGCCGCCCTTTTGATTGGCGATGGCGATGATCATTGGCCCCGAGCACTGATCGCTTGGTAGTGAGTGTTGCCTGGCCTATCTCCAGCTTGCGGTTCGCTCATAATCTTCCAACCGGCGCTCCACACTGGTCCGGTCCGGTATCCCCTCCAGCCCGGGTCTTTCCACCGCGAAGGAGGCCGCGCAGCAGGCGAAGGCTGTGCTGTAGTAGGGATCTCCCGTTCGGTGATGCTCAATCAAGAACGCGGCCGCGAAGACGTCACCTGCCCCGGTTGGGTCTATCTCCCTCACCGGAAAGGCGGGGAAGTGCGTCGGTTCCCCCGAGAGGTACAGGGTAGCCCCTCTTGCCCCCCGGGTGAGCAGGGTGATGGGGACCCGCTCCAGGCAAACAGACAGGAAGCTGGGGTCTCCAGCCAGATCCTCTTCGCTAAAGATGACCACCTGGGAACAGGCCAACAGCCGGTTGTCACCCTTCCAAGCTCCCTGCCGCACCTGCCCGTCGTGGTCCCAATGGCGCAGCAATCCCTGGGCTGTCAGCCCTACCAGAGAACCAGGAAACTGCTCCGCGATACTTCCGTCCAGCTCGTGCGTCACCGGAGCCAGATGGACGATGGGAGAGCTGCGCCAACCCCCAGGGACGGTCTCGCCGGACACTCTCCCCGCGACCGCCAGGATCGTCTGGATCCTGTGACCGTCCAGGTATCGATTCTCGAAGCTGGTCGTGGCGGCCGATGGCTGGCGAAGTATCTCCACGCCTGGAAACCAGGCTGGCCAGTCCATCTCGTCGCCGGCAACAGTGATGATGCCGGCGCTCAATCCCAGCTTTGTCGCGGTGGTGGCGGCGTACGCCACGCTCCCACCCACGGACTTGCCACGGGCGAGCCGGTCTATGGTCAAATGGCCCAGGGCAAGGTAATCTACCATGACCCCTGGTCCCCAACCCCCGGGGCCTCAGTATCGGCCGGATCGGGTTGGTACTTTGGGGATAATGTTGACCCGGCGGTCCTCGCCGTAGCCGCTGCTCTCGGTCGTTACGTGAGGGTTGCCCTGCAGGGCGATGTGGACGATGCGACGCTCGTTGGCTGGCATCGGCTCCAGGGCGGTCGATTGGCCCGTTCGTCGCACCCGCTCGGCAACACGGGTTGCCAGGGCGCGAAGGGACTCCTCTCTTCGGGCTCGATACCCCTCCACGTCGACCACGATGCGAACCCAGGAGTTGAGCTGCTTGCCCACCATGAGGTTGAGCAGGAATTGCAGGGAGGAGAGGGTCTCTCCCCGTCTGCCGATCAGGATCCCCAGGTCGTCGCCCGTAA
>JAJYNT010000034.1 GCA_021786215.1 Chloroflexota bacterium
TGATAACGACGAACAGCTTCGGCGGCAACCGGGCCAAGCTGGCCAAGGCCGATATGGTCGACCATGTGGTCGAGGTGAACGTGGCGGCGGCGCGGCTGGCCCGAGAGGTCGCCGGGGCGTCCGTGTTGGTGGCCGGGGATCTGGGACCGCTGGGAGAGTTCCTGGAGCCGCTGGGAGAGCTGACCCACGAGCAGGCGGTGGCGATCTACCGCGAGCAGGCTCAGGCGCTGGCCGAGGGGGGAGCAGATTTCTTCCTGGTGGAGACCATGTTCGACCTGGGGGAGGCCAAGGCCGCCGTGGAGGGGGCTGTCTCGGTCGGGTTGCCGGTTGCCTGCACCATGACCTTCGACACCCATGGCCGAACCATGATGGGGGTTACCCCTTCACGGGCGCTGGCGGAGCTTCGTACTGCCGGCGCGGTGGCGGTGGGAGCCAACTGCGGGGTTGGCCCCGGGGAGACCCTGAAGTCGATCGAGGAGATGCACGGCGCCGATCCCGAGGCCTGGCTGGTCGCTCAGCCGAACGCGGGTATGCCCTCGATCGAGGACGGCAGGACGGTCTACAGTGTTGGAGCGGAGGAAATGGCCAGCTATGCTCAGCGTTTCCTCTCCGCCGGTGTTCGCCTGATCGGCTCCTGTTGTGGCAGCTCGCCGGAACATACCAGGGCTATCGTTCGAGTCGTGAGGGGTGGCTGATGGAAAAAGAGATGGAGAGGTATTCGCGACAGATCCTGTTTCCAGGGGTCGGCGAGGAGGGACAGAGGAAACTGCGGGGCTCCAAGGTGCTGTTGGTGGGATGCGGTGCCCTGGGAAGCAACATCGCCAACACGATGACCCGGGCCGGTGTGGGGCGCCTCACCGTGGTGGATCGCGATTTTCTGGAGCTGAACAACCTGCAGCGGCAGGTCATGTTCGACGAGGAGGATGTGTCGAGAAGCCTCCCCAAGGCGGTCGCCGCCGTGGAGAAGCTGCGGAAGATCAACTCCGAGGTGGAGTTGGTGCCTATGGTTGCCGATGTGAACCCCGGCAACATAGAGCAGTTGGTGCGGGAGGCCGACCTGGTTCTGGATGGAACCGACAACTTCGAGACCCGCTATCTGATCAACGATGCCTGTGTCGAGCTGGGCAAGCCCTGGGTGTATGGGGGCGTGCTGGCCAGCTACGGTGTCACGATGACCATCGTGCCCCACGAGACCCCCTGCCTGCGCTGCATCTTCCCGGAGAGCCCGCCGCCGGGCACTACCCCGACCTGTGATACCGCGGGGGTGCTGGCCAGCATCGCCGCGGTGGTGGCGAATCTGCAGTCTGCCGAAGCGATAAAGCTGCTGGTTGGGGCGACCGATCGGATCAACCGAGGCATGCTTTGGATAGATCTGTGGGAGAACAGCTACGAGAGGTTGCTGGGTGGCCAGGTTGCCGAGGATTGCCCCTGCTGCGTCCAGGGCAACTACGAGTATCTCGATGCAAAGGAGGGCACCCACACCACCTCCATGTGCGGTCGGGGGGCGATCCAGGTGAGCGTGCGAGGTGCGGCCAAGATCTCCTTCCCCGACCTGGCGGCGCGGCTCAAGGGGGCCGGCAAGGTCCAGTATAACGAGCACATGCTGCGCTTCCTGGTGGACCAGTACGAACTGGTGGTTTTCCCCGATGCCCGCACCCTGGTGCGTGGAACCAACGACGAGGGTGTCGCCCGCACGCTGTTCGCCCGGTATGTAGGGGCGTGAGAACTCCCGGATAGGCCCATGCCACGCCTGTCGCCCGTTTGCCCGCGACTCCGCCCTCGGAGGAGGGCGGGCTCGGGCTTCTGATTTTCTCCGCTCACCTATTGACAACTCCCCGCCGCTCGGTATAATTGCTCCCGTATTGTTGACTAAGACTAGCGGAAGACTAGATTATTTTCCTCAGGAGGGCAGCCGTGCGAATCTCGATGAAGAGCGACTACGCCTTGCGCGCTATGATAGAGTTGGCGGCCGTCCACGGAAATCGACCCCTTCAGACCAGCGAGATCGCGCTCCGCAGGGGCATCCCCGAGTCGTACCTGGAGCAGCTGCTGACCACTTTGCGGAAGGCCGGCTTCATCACCAGCTCGCGGGGCCCCCAGGGAGGGCACACCCTGGCCGCCGATCCCTCGCGGATCACGGTTGGCGATGTGGTGCGGGCACTGGAGGGGCCGGTGATAGTCATGGATTGTCTTGATGGCTCAGACGTCTGCCAGAGCCCCAACCCCTGTGTGCTCAGGGATACGTGGCTGGAGGTCAGGCGCGCGGTGGAGGGGGTCCTGGACGGGGTAACCATCGAGGATCTGTCGGTTCGACAGGCGGTTGCCGACGGCGGCCTCATGTATCACATCTAGGTTCATTGGGCGTGGACATGGCTTAGGATCTGCAAGTGACTCTGGCGATATCTACCTGGTCGTGAACCCGATTCTATGGATGGCGAGGAACCGAACAGCGAGGGTCGGAGGTTGGATGTGGAAGCGAAAGAAGATCAGGTCGTTCACCTGCCGGAGAGCTTCTTGCGAGAGATCGTAGATCATGCTCGAGATGGCAAGCCCAACGAGGTATGCGGGCTGATCGCATCTCAGGATGGGGTTGCGGTGAAGCTATTCCGCACCACCAACAACGATCCCATGCCCAGAGTGCGGTACAACGTGGAGCCGAGGGAGTTGCTGGAGGCTCTGAGGGAGATCGAGGACAGGGGCTGGAAGTTGATGGCTATATACCACTCCCATCCGGAGAGCGAGGCCTATCCGTCCGGTACGGATGTGAGCCTGTCCTACTACCCCGATGCCGTGTACTTCATCGCATCGTTGGCGGACGATCAACTCCCGGTGGTGCGGGCCTTCAGGATCATCGATCGGCAGATCACCGAGCTTGAGATGGCTGTCGATTAGCAGACGGGTAGCCCGGTGAGGGCTTATGCAGGAGGACCCCATTCTATCAAGCCGAGGAATGGGGTCTCCGATTTGGGATATATCTTGAGGAGGACGTTAGATGAGGATCGCCAGCGATATTACCGAGTTGATCGGAAACACGCCCCTGGTCCAGTTGAACCGGGTGACCGATGGTGCAGACGCCACGGTGCTGGGAAAGCTGGAAAGCTTCAATCCCCTGTCCAGTGTGAAGGATAGGATAGGGTTTAGCATGGTTAGGGAGGCGGAGAAGCAGGGGCTAATCCAGCCCGGCAAGACGGTGATCGTGGAGCCCACGAGCGGAAACACCGGTATAGCTCTCGCCTTCGTATCGGCAGCCAAGGGATACAAGCTGATCCTGACGATGCCTGAGACCATGAGCGTCGAGCGGCGGCAGCTGCTGAAGGCTCTGGGGGCCGAGGTGGTGCTTACCCCGGGCTCCGAGGGGATGAAGGGGGCGATCCGGCGGGCCGAGGAGATAGTGGCCGATAACCCCAACGGCTGGATGCCCCAGCAGTTCCAGAACCCGGCCAACCCCAAGATCCACCGGGAGACCACTGCCCAGGAGATCTGGAACGATACCGACGGCAAGGTGGACATCCTGGTCGCGGGAGTGGGCACCGGCGGGACCCTCACAGGTATCGCTCAGGCGATCAGAGAGAAAAAGCCCGAGCTGAAGGTGGTGGCCGTGGAGCCGAAATCCTCGGCCGTGCTGTCCGGTGGGGCCGCAGGACCGCACAAGATACAGGGTATCGGGGCAGAGA
>JAJYNT010000153.1 GCA_021786215.1 Chloroflexota bacterium
CCCCTGTGGAGCTCCGGGGCCAGGGCAGAGAAGGAACGGGTGTGCCAGTTGCTGGCAGAGGTCGGCATCTCCTCGCCTGCCGACCGGTTCAACGAGTACCCACACCAGTTCAGTGGGGGAATGCAACAGCGCGCCCTTATCGCCATCGCCCTCGCCTGCCAGCCGCAGCTGCTGCTGGCCGACGAGCCCACCACTTCATTGGATGTGACCATACAGGCGCAGATTATGGATCTGCTGCGGCGCATTAACCAGGAGCGGGGGGTGGCCATCATCCTTGTGACCCACAACCTGGACCTGGCCAGCGAGTTCTGTGGGCGGATCGCCGTCATGTATGCCGGACGGATTGTGGAGATGGGATCCGTGGACGACATCATCGAGTCAGCGCAGCATCCCTACACCCGTGGACTGCTCTCCTGCATACCGCGCATTTCGTCCCGGCGGACTCGCATCGAGCCGATCCCCGGTAATGTTCCGGATCTCGCTTCGCTCGGTCCCGGCTGCGCCTTCGTCGCTCGCTGCGCTCAAGCGCGTTCCGACTGCGAGGCAGGTCCTGTTCCTTTGTTCACGGTCGGGCCCGGCCACCTCTCCCGTTGCGTGCTCCATGCGGGCCAGCGACAGGATGGATGGTCGTGGTCGGATACTCTTCCCGGTGAGATGGCGTGATGCAGGATGGCGTTCCACTGGTCGAAGCCCGTGACATAGTCAAGCACTTCGTGATTCGGCCGGGTATCCTGGCGCGGATGCTCGCCGGTGCCCGCGACACGGTCGTGCGGGCGGTGGACGGGGTTAGCCTCAAGATCTGGCCAGGCGAAACGGTCGGCCTCGTCGGCGAGAGCGGATGCGGCAAGACGACCTTCGGCCGCGTCGTAACACAGCTGTACCAGCCGACATCGGGAGAGGTGCTGTTCAACGGCAAGCCGCTCGTCAAGGGAAAGGTGCAGGGTGAGGTGGGCGATGGCCGGATGGGCGATCTCAGTTTCTACCGTGTCGCCCAGATCATTTTTCAGAACCCCTACGCTTCCCTGAACCCGAGGAAGACCGTCCGCGAGATTGTGTCGGTGCCGTTGCGCGGCCGCGGCGTGGACGACATCCGCGAGCAGGAAGAGATCATAGTCGGCCTTCTCCAACGAGTTGGTCTCAGCCCGCGCCACCTGGACCAGTACCCTCACCAGTTCTCCGGGGGACAGCGACAGAGGATCGGCATTGCCCGCGCGATCGCCATGCAGCCCCAGTTCATCGTTGCAGACGAGCCGGTCTCGTCACTGGATGTCTCGGTACAGGCCCAGGTGATCAATCTGCTAGAGGAGCTCCAGGAGGAGTACCACCTGACATATCTGTTCATTGCCCACGACCTCAGCCTGATCCACCAGATCAGCGATCGTGTGGCAGCGATGTACCTGGGCGAGTCGTGGAGGAGGGACCGACGGACGATCTGTACGCCAATCCGCTGCACCCCTATACCCAGGCGCTGCTGGCGGCCATCCCATCCATGGACAGATCCGCGCGGCGGAAGCGTTTCATCCTGTCGGGCACCGTGCCGAGCCCCATTGATCCACCTGGTGGTTGCCATTTTCATCCCCGATGCTTTGCACGGGACCGGAGCAGCTGCAGCGAGCAGGATCCACCGTTCTTTAGGGCCGGCAACCAGCGGGTGGCCTGCTGGCGCTACGACGGCCATCCTCTCGTTTCGTCTGAGAGTTCTAGAGGAAGCGAAAAGTGAGAGTGCTCCACCTTCACGGGAGTCACTACCAGATGGGCCTTCAGCATGGCCGGCAACTGCTAGACGTGCGTCCCTCAATCGTCGAGACGGTCGAGAAACGTTTGACGGCGCTGGGGGACTTCGCCGCCGCCACTTTGCTTGGCGAGTTAGTGAATGTGTGGGCTCTTAAGGCACGCTCCACGCTTGACATGCTGGCCGGCATAGCCGAGGGGCTGGAGATGGATGAAGCTCTTCTGTTCAGGTATGCCGCCGCTTCCTACCTTGAAGACAGGCTGAGGGATAACTCAGGGACCGAGGGGTGCACCGTATGGGCTGCCTCTGGCGCTGCCACTGCCGGCGGAACGCCCATCCTCACCAAGAACCGCGACTTCAACTCGGCGCATCTGGCTCTTCAAACCCTCGCTCTCGCTGCGCCCCAAGACGGCTATCGTTACCTCTACGTGACGGGTGCGGGGAGCCCGGGTGTGTACAGCTCCGGCATGAACGAGGAGGGTCTGGCCGTTGCGGATACCCACGTGCCCTGCTCGGACAACGGCCCCGGTCTGGCGCGCTACACCCTGATGATGGACCTGCTCGAGCATCACAGCACTGTGGCTTCGGCCCTTGCCTACCTTAGGTCGGTGCCGCGTATGGGGCCGGGGAACCTCGTCCTCGCAGACGCGAGCGGGGAGATGGCCGTGTTCGAGGTCGGTCACAGCCATTGGGGAGTGATTCCGGCGGCCAACGGAGTGGTGGTGGCCACCAATCACTTCGTCACGCCGGTCCTGAGCGAGTGCAGTGTGGAGCGCACGCGGGGTGGCACCGACGGTGAGAGCGAGGCCCGGCACCGGTCCGCAAGCGAATGGCTCAGAGAGACCTGGGGAAGAATCGATGGGGACGAAGCTAGGCGGATCATGTCCTATCACGCGGATGTCGAGGGAGGAATCTGCCGTCACGACACCGGGGATGGTGGCAGTACCATCTCGAGTGTGATCTTCTTTCCCGCGGAGCGGAGCCTCCTGTTCTGCCATGGCAGGCCCTGCGAGGGCAGCTACACGCGCCACTCGCTGTAGACCGCGGGATAGCATCTGAAAGAGGCAGTACGCCGCTCGGGTCCTCAGGACGCTGAGGCCGGTGGTTCAAATCCACTAGCCCAGACCAAGCCCGCTGGAGACTTCCGGCGGGCTGTTCTTATTGCCCGTCTTCCTGACTTCAGCGTGGCACGAGATCCTCAGTTGAGTGATAACCACTCGGACGGACGGTGCCGAGGGCATCCACTGGCCAGACATCGATGAAGACCTGTCAGTTTCGGGTTTGCTGGAGCATTAGCAGGCGGCCGTGCGTGGCGGGCGGAATGCGAGTTCCCCTATGTGAGCATGCCAGAGGGGCTCGCGCCCCTCTGGACTTCCTGGTTACCGATCTACGCTCGGCTCAGCAACTTGCTCTTGGCAGACGTCTGATCGTCACTTCATCCCGCTGACAATAGCCTCTCCCACCGTGTCCACGATCCGGTCTACCTGCTCTTCGGTCAGGATCAACGGAGGGGCCAGCATGATGGTACCGCCCTTGACCCGGGTGATGAGCCCGTGCTGCTTCAGGTAGGCGGCTACTCTTCTGTCCACAGAGGCCTCGTCGGGAAGAGGTGTGCCTTTCTTGTCGGCCGCCATCTCCACCGCCGCCATCAAGCCGAGTCCACGCACCTCGCCCACACCTTTCAGATCCTCCAGCCCTCTTAGCCCGATCATCAGCCGCTTGCCCATCTCGGCCGCTCGGTTCACGAGCCCCTCTTCCTCGATTACGTCCAGGTTCCTCAGTGCCACCGCGCAGCAAGTCGGATGCCCCGAGTAGGTGTACCCGTGGTCGAAGCTGACGCCCTCCGGAAGCTCCCTGAGGACTCGGTGGATCCGCTCGCTCACCATGACTCCTCCCAGGGGCAGATAGCCGCTGGTGATGCCCTTCGCGAAGGTCATCACG
>JAJYNT010000406.1 GCA_021786215.1 Chloroflexota bacterium
ACCCGGCTTGCCCGAGCCAGAATATGGCCAGGCCGCCGGCAGGTGCCTGGGATTCGCGGATGGCTCGTGCGAGGTTTTTCACAACCTTGCCCCCTTCCTTCCCATGCTGCTACGCCGAACGGATCGACTCAAGTTGTTTGGGTGTCGATTGAGCGTCCGGTCCCATGTTCTTGTAGAGTTCTGAGATGCGAGTGTAGGAGCCGGTCAAGTGTTCGTCGATCACTCGGAGGGCGGTTTCTTCGTCCCGGTTGCGCAGAGCGTCAACGACTGCGGCATGCATCGTGACCGTCAGTTCCCGGAAGTCGGAGTTCGCGGAGTTGCGCATTAGGAGAAACATATAGGTTTGTGACCTCAGATTAGACCAGCAGTCGAAGAGCCGTTGGTGGTGAGCAGCACGGAACACTAAGTCGTGGAACCGAACATCCAGATTTGCAACCTCTTGCGCCGATACCCCGCGGGCGAATGCTTCCATCATCTCTTTCAGCACCGCTTCCATTGCGAAGATATCCTCCGGACTGGCTTTGCAGGCGGCTTGTTGAACGGCCAGCCGCTCCAACGCCACGCGCAGACTGTACACCTCCTCTATGTCGTTCTGAGATAGTCGCGCGACTGTGGCGCCGCGATGCCGCTGGATCAGGACCAGTCCTTCGTTGCCAAGCGCTGTCAGGGCCTCGCGGACAATACCCCGGCTCACACCCAGTACTGTGGCGAGGGCGTTTTCTCGGAGATGTTCGCCTGGCGCGAAATGGCCGTGCAGGATCGCTTCCCGCAGGCGGTCTGCCGCTTCCTCGGCTAGAACGCGCCTAGGTGCGAGCGATAGCACAGAAGCCAGATCAGTCATAAGGGTTTCTCCTGGGAATCAGCGGAATGGTGGCAGTCGACTGTCTGCATGCGGATTGTCGGACAATCAACAGTTGGCATATTGAAGCATGGGAGCTGGTCCGTGTCAATACCCTGTATCCTCCTAATTCGCGGATTCGGATATTCGGATTGAGGGAGGGGCAGGGAGGTGAGGAAACAGAGAGCATATAGGATTTGAGGATCGGATTGGCGAGAGATTGGGGGACAGGGTTTGCAAAGTTGCTTTGCAAAGTGTCGCCTTTTCAAATGGATGCCGACTGGTTACAATGAGTCCACTGGCGCTGACCCCGATCTCACCCCCCACGAGTGAGAAGGCCCGTGGATCTGGCATAGCCGGTGTAGCGCTCAAGGAACAACCGAGCTCGAGCCAACATTGAGGTGCAGTGGGACACCACAAAGGTGTGGAAGGTTAAGCCCCTGGATTGGATACAGTACCCTTGAAAGTCAAAGTCAGATTCTTCGCTCTATACCGGGAACTGGTCGGCCTGCGGGAGACTCAGGCCGACCTACCCCAGGGGGCCACGGCCATGGATGCGTGGCAGCTCTTTGCGCGGAGTCACCCCTCCCTGGCGCCCAACCTGCCCCACACCCGATTCGCGGTCAACGGAGAGTACGTCGATCCCAAGGTGGCGCTCCATGACGGGGATGAGCTTGTGTTCATCCCCCCGGTGAGCGGGGGTGCAGGCGGCGAAGCCTCCGACGGATACTCGACGTTCGAGATCACCGACCAGCCAATCGACGTGAATGGGATGGTCGAAGCGGTACGACAGGACGAGGACGGGGCCGTGGTGACCTTCGTCGGCGTGGTCCGCAACGAGAACCGGGGTAAGGCAGTGCTCTACCTGGAATACGAGGCCTATCCGGAGATGGCCACCGCCAAGATGATGGAGATCGGCGAGGAGATCGCAACCCGGTGGGGGTTGCGCCATCTGGCCATGATTCATCGAGTGGGCCGAATGGAGATCGGCGAGGCCAGCGTGGTGATCGCCGTGGCGGCATCCCATCGAGAGGTAGCCTTCGAGGCCTGTCGCTACGCCATCGATCGCTTGAAGGAGACCGTGCCCGTCTGGAAAAAGGAGGTCTACGCCGACGGCCAGGTGTGGCTGGGCGTGGGAAACTGATACAAGCAATCATCTTCTCAGGGAGAAATCGTGCCATACTGCTTACAATGCGGCGGATCGCTGGTGGAGCAACTGCCGCCCGATGACGATCGGCTCCGGATGGTCTGTCCCCTCTGCGGCCACGTCGCCTACAGTAATCCGAAGGTGGTAGTTGGAAGCCTGCCCGTGGTGAACGGCAAGGTGCTACTGATGCGCCGGGGGATCGAACCGAGCTACGGGTTGTGGACCTACCCCGGCGGTTTCCTCGAAATGGATGAGAGCGCCGAGGAGGGTGCCTCCCGTGAGGCTCGGGAGGAGCTGAACATCGGGGTGGGCAGGTTGCGACTGCTGGGAGTGTACAGCAGGCCCTCAGCAGGTATCGTGACCATAGTCTATCTGTCGGATCTGATCGAGGGAGAGCCGCAAACCACCCACGAAGCGCTGGAGACCGGCTTCTTTGGCCCCGACGAGATCCCATGGGAGGAGCTGGCCTTCCCAACCACCGTAGGCGCTCTGCGAGATTGGGCCGCCACGATCCGCTAGAAAGCGTGGTCCATGGATCAGGAGTCTCATCTTCAGGATGGCTTCCGACGAGCCATCACCTATATGCGTATCTCCGTCACCGACCGGTGCAACCTGCGCTGTGTCTACTGCATGCCCCCCGAAGGGGTTCCGTGGATCCCCCATCCTGGCATCCTCAGCTTCGAGGAGATCGAGCGAATCGTCCGCGCGACGGCAACCGTCGGGATGCGCAAGATTCGGATCACCGGGGGAGAGCCGCTGGTTCGTCGAGACCTCGTCCAGCTGATCGCCCGCCTGGCCGCGGTCCCGGGCATCGAAGACATCGCCATGACGACCAACGCCACCCTGATGTCCCAGTTCGCCGAGCCGTTGGCCCGGGCCGGGCTTCAGCGAATCAACGTGAGCCTAGACACTCTTAAGCCGGACCGCTTCGCCCGCATCACCCGTGGGGGACATCTGGAACAGGTGATGGAGGGGATAAAGGCCGCGGAGAAAGCAGCTATCGCCCCTATCAAGATCAACGCCGTCGTGCTCCGAGGGGTCAACGACGACGAACTGCTGGATCTGGCCCGACTTACGATAGATCGGCCGTGGCATATGCGATTTATCGAGGCGATGCCACTGGATGGCAACCTGCCAGTCGAGAAGCAGGGCTTCATCTCAGCCGACGAGATCATGGAGAGGCTGGGGGAGTTGGGAACTCTAGAATCTTGCTCGGGGCCCAACGGCAATGGTCCCGCCCGTTACTTCCAGCTACCCGGCGCGCGAGGAACGATTGGGGTCATTAGCCCCATGAGCCACTTCTACTGCGAGAACTGCAACCGGGTGAGGTTGACGGCCGACGGCCGTCTGCGGCTTTGCCTGTTTTCAGATCAGGAGATCGATCTACGGACCCCGCTACGCGACGGCGCCACGGCCGAGGAGATCGTGGCCCTATTCCATCAGGCGATCCTGACCAAGCCGGAGCGACACCACCTGGAAGTTGGCCGGTCCAACTGCAACCTGCGAGCCCTCTCCCAGATCGGGGGTTGAGGGGAGCCATCCGCTATCAGCAATCGAGGGTCGGTATGGCTAAGCATCTGACCTAGTGCGGCGACACAATGGTTCTGACCAGTGTCATCCTGAGCGATAGCGAAGGATCTCCTCGGCGGAATGTGGAGATGCTTCGCTTCGCTCAGCATGACAGTA
>JAJYNT010000363.1 GCA_021786215.1 Chloroflexota bacterium
TAGTCGCCTGATCCTTATGGTGCAGTCTCAGTTGTTCCGTTTCTGCCCGGTTCTTGGCCGTACCCGTTGTCCCGACCTCTCGCACTATCATCCGTTCGGGGATCGAACTGGAGGAAACTTGCGCTGCTCTTGAAGGGAGGTGTTTCCAACATGACGACCCAACGCGCGCTGATCACTCTCGACTTTCTGCATCCTGGGGACGAGGTTGACCGACGCCTGGAGGAGACGGGCATCCAGACCCTGTACAACCCCTGGCATGGAGGCCGAACCGAAGAGGAGATGATCGCACTCCTGGAGGGTGTTGACGCCGTCCTCGCCGACCTCGATCCCTTCACGGCCCGGGTCCTACTGGCCGCCGACCGGCTCAAGGTCATAAGCCGGCCGGGCGTGGGGTACGACGCCATCGACGTCAACGCGGCTACCGCCAGGGGCGTCGCCGTGTGCACTACCCCGGGCGCCAACCGCCACTCGGTGGCCGAGTTGACCCTGGCCTTGATCCTCCAGTGCGCGCGCAAGATCATGGAGAACGAAGCCGAGGTCCGGAGAGGGGGCTGGGACCGCGTGGTGGGCAAGGAGATAGCGGGAAGCACCCTGGGTATCGTCGGCCTTGGGACCATCGGCAAGGAGGTTGCCCAGAGGGCAAGAGCCTTCGAGATGCGGGTCCTGGCCTACGATCTGATGCAGGATCAGCAGTTTGCTGAGGAACACCAGGTGACCCACGTCTCGTTGGAGCAGTTGCTGCGGGAGAGCGATTACGTCAGCCTGCACGTTTTTCTGGATCAGCGAACCCACCACCTGATGAACGCTGAGCGACTGGCCATGATGAAACCCACCGCATACCTGATCAACACGGCCCGCGGTCCAGTTGTGGACGAGGAGGCCCTGATCCAGGCGTTGAAGGAGAAGCGAATAGCGGGGGCGGCGTTGGACGTCTTCGCGCATGAACCGCTACCCACAGACAGCCCACTCCGGGCTCTGGAGAACGTGTACCTCTACCCTCACCTGGCGGGATCAACCCAGGAGGTTTTCAGGGCATCGGGAATGATGGCCGCGGAGAACGCGATCCGTGTTCTTCGAGGGGAGAGGCCCCTCCACATCGTGAACCCCGAGGTCTTGAAGCAGTAGGTGGCCACATGCGGCGGGCCGCGAGTTGGTTGCAACCAACACCGGCCAAGACGTGTTCAGAGGGTTGGACCCCATGGACAGGAAGGAGACGTGCTGGCCAGGGCTGCAGTGGTGTTCGGGGCCGCGCTACTCCCGACGGTTGCTAGATCGGGGCAGCGCGCCCCGAGGTTTGCCACCGAGCGCCTGCCGCGGTACACTTCCCCTGGTTCTAGGCCGCGCGCCAATTCACCTCAACCATCCACCACCCAATCGCAATCCAGGGGGTAGTATCAGTGAAGCTGAGCGAGAGCGTTGAGCGCAACAGAGAGGTATATGACTTCGATCGGATCGTCGACCGTCGAGGGACGGACAGCGTGAAGTGGAGCCGCTATGAGGCGGACGTGCTTCCCCTGTGGGTGGCCGACATGGATTTCCCGTCGCCCGACCCGGTTATCGATGCTGTGGTGAAACGGGTCGAGCATGGGGTGTTCGGTTACGGTGTCGAGCCTCAGGAATTGCGCTCCACCGTCCAGGCCCGTCTCCAGGGGCTGTACGGCTGGGAGGTTCAACCCGACGATCTGCTCTTTCTGCCGGGGGTGGTGCCGGGCTTCAATCTTGCCGCCAGGGCGGTCGGGGAACAGGGCGATGGGGTATTGATCCAAACCCCCGTGTACCCGCCGTTCTTCGCAGCCGGACCCAACTCGGGCAGGACCATCGAGCAGGCACCCCTGGTGCTCACCGATCGAGGGTACGAGATCGATTTCGACGCCTTCGAAGCGGCCATCACCCCACGTACCAGGATGTTTCTGCTCTGCAATCCCCACAATCCCGTCGGCAGGGTCTTCACTCGACCGGAGCTGGAGAGGCTGGCGGAGATCTGCATCCGCCACGATCTGATCATCTGTTCGGACGAGATCCATCAGGATTTCATCTACGATGGCCGTATCCACTACCCCATCGCCGCCCTGGGTCCCGAGGTAGCTGAGCGCACCGTCACCCTGATAGCGCCCAGCAAGAGCTTCAACGTCGCGGGCTTCCACTTCTCGGTGGCGGTGATCACCGATCCGGAGTTGAGAAAGAGGGCGTCGGCCGCGGGGGCTGGGCTGCTGCCGAACCACCTCGGAGTGCTGGACTACGTTGCCGGTCTCACCGCCTATCAGAAGGGGGATGAATGGTTGAGGCAGGTGATGGTTTACCTTGAGGGCAACCGAGATTTCCTGATGGGCTACCTGCGGGACAATCTCCCTGGAGTGACCATGGTGGAACCGGAGGGCACCTATCTGGCCTGGCTCGACTGCAGGCATGCTGGCATTGATGGCTCGCCCGCGGAGTTCTTCCTCAGGGAGGCAAGGGTTGGACTCAACGAGGGCAAGAGCTTCGGCTCTCAGAGCGAGCAGTTCGTCCGTCTGAACTTCGGATGCCCCAGATCCACCTTGATGGCGGCCTTGGATCGAATGAAGGTGGCGCTGGAGCGGTTGCCGGACCGCGTCTACTAGCGGGTGGGCTGCACCCACCTGTCCTCCATCGCCTGTTTGTATTCATGGCCGCCGACTCGCGGCCTCGAGCTGCCACGGGAGTCCGCGGCTCGATCTTGTCCCTGAGCAAGTCGTGACCCATAGATGGCGGTTGTTTCCTGCGGGGATGGCGAGAAAATGGGCTATTTATGCGCGTTTGGCGCATTATGGGATGGCGTATTCTGTCGTCGGAAAAACGCCAACTGAATCCGATGGCCTCGACAAAAGCGCCATTGGCGCTTTTGTCGAGGCCATCTATCCTGCTTAGCGGCCCTCGGCTCGCCCGATCAGGTGGATTGAGTCCCGATTGAGGGAGACCATCCACTCCTTCTGGGAGTCGATCCCCAGCCGATAGTAGACGTGGGACGGGACCTCGATGTGAAGATCGTAGCTCCTGCCCAGGTGAAATGGATCGCCACCCGGCTTGAACTGAAGGGTGAAGGTTGTGCCGTGAGCGATCTCCCCTACAACCTCGCCGCGGCAGAGATTTGGAGGCGCGTCGGGTGCAGTGGCCCTCTCCGGTCGCACCAGCATGATCTCCTCGGGCCTGATACACAGGTCGATGGCCTCACCGGGGCGATATGGAGCGGGTGGGGTGTGGAGGACCGTGTTGCCCACCTGTACCTCCATGTGGGCGGGTTGCAGTCGCAGCACAGTGCCCTGGAAGAGGTTCTTCGTGCCGGTGAATCGCGCGACCCTCCGGCTGTTGGGGTGCCGCAACACGTCGTCCCTTGGTCCCGTCTGGAGCACACGACCCGCGTCGTAGACGATCATCTTCTCGCTCAAGGTGTAGGCCTCTGACAGGTCGTGGGTGACCAGGATAGTGGTTATGGGGAGTCCCCTCAGTGTCTGCAGCAGTTCGGCGTGCAGTCTACTCCGGATGGGGCTGTCCAGGGCCGAGAAGGGCTCGTCAAGCAGGAGCAGTTGGGGCTCGGTTACCAATACGCGGGCAAGGGCTACCCTCTGCTGCTGACCCCCGGACAGCTCCGACGGGTGACGGCTCTCCAGTCCCTCCAGTCTCATGGTGGCGATCATGCCCTTCACCCGATGT
>JAJYNT010000345.1 GCA_021786215.1 Chloroflexota bacterium
GACCTCCTCGTCCTCCAGGGCCGTCAGCACCACGATGGGCACGTCCCCCAGCTGCTTGATGCGGCGACACAACTCCATACCATCCATCGCCGGAAGCTGCAGGTCCACCACTAGCAGGTGAGGCATATCTCGCTGAAGATAGGCCAACAAACGAAGGCCGTCTCCGACCTCCCTCACATGGAACTCCTCACGCTCCAGATGATCGCGGAGCAGATGGCGGTCCCGAGCATCGCCGTCCGCCACCATGACGGTGGCCGCGGGTGTGTGCATGACTTCTCTCCCAGCTAGCTTCGCCGAACAAGGTATGAGGCAGCTAAACCTGGCTAAGGAGCTTTGCTTCAACTTCGTTGCAATCCCCGTGCCAGTTCCGGGCTCGGCTCTTGCAACGGTCGAAATCTGGAACGGCGGCATGGACAAACGAAGGAGGGGACACTTGGCATGATCGAGACCTGCGACAACAGCTGGGCGCTCCGAGCCGTCTATCTGGTAACGGCGGGGTGGGACTTAGGCATCATCGTCGCAGGGTCGGTGGCATGGGCTAGTTGCTACCGGCTCACGTAGGCCTGCATCGCCCTGATCATCGTAGTGGTAGCTTGCGCGACACCGCCGCTCAACTGCTCCAGATCAGATGGGTCCAGCTGAGATACCAGTTGCCGAAGAGTCGAGAGGGTCGACGTCATCGACGTCAGCCAAGTGGTTATGGCACTGTTGTCCGGATGCCCCGTCGCCATCTGAGCCGCGTTCAGCTGCAGTTGCTGGATATCGTCGGAGAGTACTTGGGCAGGAAAAGGGGGGAACTGCGATGGAGGTACTGGGGTGCCGATGACGACCAGTGGGGTGCCCGGGACGACCACGGGGGTCCCCAAAGAGGTCGTTGGACCGGTCGAGGACCCCTGATAGATGTAGATGCTCTGCGCCTGGACAATACCGCTCACCAGCTCCTGCTCAAGCTGAATCGCCTGCTGCCGCTGCGTGAAGTTCATCGACGGGATCTGCTGCTGAACCTGAGTCATCAGGGAAGCCGTCTGCCCTGTTACCGTGACGAGGTCGGATCCAGTCGGTACCCCAAGCGAGAGGCCCCTGACGTAGTCCCCTAGCTGGGTCATGGTGCGCAAAGTCAACTGGATGTCGGTTGGCTCCTGCACTGCCGAGATCAGCCCCGATCCAGTTAAGAACCCCTGGTAGATGCGCAGGGTGGGCGTGGGCAGCTGGGTGGCAGTCGGGCTTGGAGTGACTCCAGGCGAGGGCGTAGCAGGGGTAGACGTGGTCGCCCCGGGCGAGGGTGTCGGGCTGAGGACCGGAGGCGGCGCGGAGGTCACGGCAACCGGCGGCGTCGGAGTGGAGGGCCCGCACGCCAGAACCGGGAGTCCCAACACCATCCCCATCCATAGGCAAAGCCCCGCCATCCATCGCTTCATTCGCTGCCTCCCCGGCCGGTGTTCCGTCCCTGCGCTCTATCAAGTTGGTGTTGCAGCAAGAATTGCGCCTAGAACCCCAAGTCTCGAACCGCCCGGCGGACAAGGGTCACGGAAATGAAGTACGCAAGAAGTTGTTGAGGCGTCTGTTGAGGCCCTCTTGCTACATTCGGTCTGAAGCCCGAGCAGAGGCTGCCCGGGGCTCATCGCGGTCTGAGACCGATCGTAGTCCAACAAGGGGGGGCCAGAGCCACGGTACCGGAGTTCACCTTCAACGTCCCCATCTTCGGCAACAGATGGGCAGTTGGCGTAACCTTCTCGATCCACATTCTGGTCGTTGCATTCATCATTGGCACGGCAATGGTGGCCCCGGTTGCAGAGTTGATCGGGATGCGCCGGGGCAGGGAACGATGGGATAAGCTTGCCCACCAGATCTTCGAGTCCGTCGAGAAGCTGTTCTCCTGGGGCGCCACCTGGGCAGCCTTCGCGCTGGTGTTGATATGGGGACTCTACCCCCGGCTCTGGGGCTACCTGGCATCCCTATTCTTCGTCGAGACCATCATCATCGCCGGCCTGCTGTGGTTCGTTATGACGGTCAGCGCCTACGCCTACTATCTGACGTGGGAGCGACTACGCAATCATAAGCTGCTCCACAACGCCTTGGGGTGGACCTTCGTCCTCTTCACCATGCTATTCATCAACACCATCATCGTGTGGGACACCCACCAGCTCACACCAACGGGCGGCCCCTCCGACCTGTTGGCCGCGGCCATCAACCCCAGCTACACAGCTGAGTTCCCACACCGGCACATAGGCAACCTATCGTATGGGCCGCTGTTGCTGGCCGCCTACGTGGGTCTCTGGTCTCTGCTGTTCTGGGGAAGGCATCGCTTCGACGCGGAGAAGTGGACCTACCATGAGTGGCTTGGAGACGTGATGCTACTGATCGGCCTCGGCACCATTCTGCTACAGCCGATAGCCGGGTGGTTTTACGTCAACCAGATCCTCATCGCCTCGCCGGGCGCTTTTGCCCAAATGATGCCTGGTCCCCAGGGCTGGATGTTTCAGATGGTGATCGGTCTCCTGGGAGGTGTCATCTTCTTCGGGAACCTCTACCTGTTGCTCGGCATGGAAAGAGGGACCCCGAGACCGGGCGTTATGACCTGGATGAAGGTGTCTCTGGTGCTCCTCGCCCTGGACATCGGGCTGGCCGTCCTGCCCAAGGACGTGCCCCTCGGCCCGATGTTCCCCTGGAAGTACATCGCCCTGGCGGCCTACATGCTGATAACGATGATCAACCTGGTGATCTACATCCGTGCCCGACGGACCTTCCGTTGGGAGATCCAGGACCGGCGGAGATGGGCGGTCCTGGCCTTCATAGGAGGTCTCATCATGGCCCTGATGGTGACCATGGGCACGATTCGGGAGAGCGCTCGCTCACCCTACCTCATCCACGACCAAATGGGACCGGACCAGTCCCAGGAGTTGGTGAGGCCATAAGGAGATACCGATGAGAATGCCGCTTGAGGGAGAAATCCTGTTCATGATCGAGATGGGAGCGGTCGTCTTCTTCTTCCTCTTCCTGCCGCTCACCATCGCCCTGGGAACGATAGCCAGCATCTGGCGCGACAACCAGGGTACTGGCACCATCTACGCCGCCGTGATCCTCTGGACCATGGTGCTGTTCGGCGCGCTCTTCGCGACCTTCGCGGCGCTGGTGTATGCGGGGAATCAGGGACTATGACGCAGGAAGGCTATCAGATCCCCAGGCGAAACAGAAGAAGGTTCCTACAGGAACTGGCCATCGGTGGCATCGCGGGGTTCGTGAGCATTCTGGTGGCAGGTCCACTGGTCGGTTATTTCTTCGAGGTGTTGGGAAAGAGCCCTTCCCTGCAGTGGGTCAGGGTGTGCTCTCTGGATCAGATCGACATCCTGGAACCGAGGGAGTTCCGGGTCACCTTCAAGGGAGAGAACTCCTCCATCCCCTTCGAGGTTGTGCAGGGGGTTTTCGTCATCCAGCAGGGCAACCAGATCCTCGCCTTCGGGAACGTCTGCACCCATATGGGCTGCTCCGTCCGCTGGCTCGCCTGGCGCCAACAGATCCTCTGCCCATGCCATGGCGGCATCTACGACCGCTGGGGCAATCTGGCCGGGGGTCCACCGTCGGAGAGCCTCCCGCTGTTCCTCGCCAGGATCCAGGGAAATGACCTCTACGTGGCTAACCGGATCATCCCAAGGGGCAAC
>JAJYNT010000027.1 GCA_021786215.1 Chloroflexota bacterium
TTCATCGCCAATGATTATCTAGTGGTGCAGACCGGATGCGGGTCGCTGGCCAGCGCTAAGTACGGGCTGCTCACCGGCGAGGCGATGGATTACGCCGGTCCGGGCTTGCGGTCCATCTGCGAGGCCACGGGCATGCCTCCGGTCCTCCACCTGGGCTCCTGCGTGGACAACAGTCGCATTCTCACCATACTCACAGCGATGGTGGAAGAGGGCGGTCTGGGTGATGATATCAGCGATCTGCCCGCCGTCGGTATGGCTCCCGAGTGGATGAGCGAGAAGGCCCTCGCCATTGGCACCTACTGCGCGGCCAGCGGCGCCTACGTTCTCTTTGGGGTTACCTCGCCTGTCAAGGCCAGCAAGGCCGTGGTGAACATGATGTCGACGGGCTGGGAAGAGAAGTTCGGCGGGAAGATGGAGTTCGAGGCCGACCCGGCCAAGATGTACGAGAAAGCCGTGGAGCACATCCAGAAGAAGAGAAAGGCACTCGGTATCGACACCAAGCAGGAGCGGGTGCTGTTCGATATGGAGGCAAGGAGGGAGCTTCGTGTCTAAGATCATCGCTACCGCAGCTATAGAAGGGGCTCATGCCTACGTAGCCAGGGCCGAGGCAAAGCTGCATGAGGCCATCGATGCGAAGGGTCCCAACGAGCCGGTGGTTCTACCCAATACTGGCTACTTTCTGCCTGTGATTTATGGTTTCACGGGTCGTAAGGTGACGAAACTGTCGGACCTGGAGCCGGTGATCGCTCTGGCGAAGGACTTGCTGCCCGCGGTTCCCTCCGAGCAGCTCTGGCTTCCCTATCTGGGCGAAACTCTGGATGCCGGTGTGGCGACCCTGTTTGCAGAGGAGACCATCGAGTCTCTGAAGTACGTCATCGGTCCCAACCCGGTGGATGGCATCTACCTGGGAGCCGCCGACGATGTGATCCTGCGCCAGAGGGGTGTGGAGTTCGTGGATGGCACGGCCCCCGGCTTCGCCGCTGTGGTCGGTCCCGCACCCTCCAACGAGGTGGCGGTGAAGCTAGCCCGAGAGATGCAGGAGAAGAACCTGTACGTGTTCATCGCTGGCTCCGATGAGAACGGTCGCACCTTCGCGGACCAGCTGGACGAAGAGGGGGTGCAGCTGGGCTGGGATACCCGGCTAGTGCCTTTTGGACGGGATGTCTCTGCCCACATCTACTCCCTGGGCTTCGCTACCAGGGCGGCCCTCTCCTTCGGCGGCGTTACCGCGGGCGACTACAAGAAGATGCTGCGCTACAACAAGTACCGCATCTTCGCCTTCGTTCTAGCCCTCGATCACGTGGATCGGGAAAAGTATGCCACAGCCGCCGGGGCGATCAGCTACGGCTTCCCGACCATCGCCCACACCGACATCCCGCAGATCCTCCCGCGTGGGGTCACGACTTACGAGCATGTGGTCAGCAATGTACCCTGCGAGGAGATCGTGGCCAAGGCGATCGAGGTCCGCGGACTGAAGATTCTCATCACCAGGATCCCAATCCCGGTGGCATACGGGCCGGCATTCGAGGGGGAGCGGGTCAGGAAGGAGAACCTTCGGCTGGAGTTCGGCGGCCGTCGAGGCCACTGCTTCGAGTACCTGCGAATGCGGGACATGAGCGAGGTCGAGGACGGCAAGATTACAGTGCACGGTCCGGAGATAGACGACGTGCCCGAGGGCGGTTGGCTGCCTCTGGGTATCGTGGTGGATGTGGCCGGCCGGAAGATGCAGAAGGACTTCGAGCCCGTCCTCGAGCGGAAGATCCACGACTTCATCAACGGCGCCGAGGGTGTCCAGCATATCGGACAGCGCGATATCGCCTGGATCCGGATCAGCGGCGGGGCGGCGCAGCGGGGCTTCAAGATCCGTCACCTGGGCGACATCTTGTATGCCAAGATCAAGAGCGATTTCCCCGCGATTGTGGATAAGATTGCCGTTAACCTCTACACGACAGAGGACAAGGTGGAGGAGACGCTGGCGGTAGCCCGACAGGCCTACCATGAGCGGAACATTCGCGTGGCCAACCTGACCGACGAGTCGGTGGACATTTTCTACAGCTGCACCCTCTGCCAGAGCTTCGCTCCCAACCATGTGTGTATCGTCTCCCCGGAGCGGCTTGGCTTGTGTGGCTCGGTGAACTGGCTGGACTCCAAGGCCGGCTTCGAGATCAACCCGGTGGGACCCAACCAGCCTGTGCCGAAGGGCCCCTGCCTGGACCCCGTCAAGGGCGAGTGGGAGGCCATCAACGACTTCGTCTACAGGAAGTCGAACCAGACGGTGCCAAGGGTTACCATGTACTCCTTCATGGATGCATCGATGACCTCCTGCGGTTGTTTTGAGTGCATCATGATGGTGATACCCGAGGCCAACGGGATCATGGTGGTGTCTCGCGAGGACCCGAGCATGACCCCTGCCGGAATGACATTCTCAACGCTCGCCGGCACGGCAGGCGGTGGGATACAGACCCCCGGTCTGATGGGGATTGGCAAGTTCTTCCTGACCAGCAACAAGTTCATTCAGGCCGAGGGCGGTTTCAAGCGGGTTGTGTGGATGTCTTCCTACTTGAAGGACTCGATGAAGGATGAACTGCAAGCGGTCTGTGAACGGATCGGCGAGCCGGACATGATGGACAGGATCGCCGATGAGAAGGTAGCGACCACGGTGGAAGAGTTGCTACCATTCCTTGAGGAGAAGGGCCATCCAGCCCTTACTATGGATCCGATTTTCTAGTTTAGAAGAGAACTTCTCGGCGGCCGTCCGGCCGCCGAGAAGCACCTTCAGGAGGTAATGACCTATGGCAGTGACGGTCCAGATACCAATGGAGAAGGCGGCCGGCAAGGTGCGCGAAGTCACGCTGGGGGCGACCGCCGCCGAGGGAGGCACACGGACCAGCACCGTCACCGTGGGCGGCGAGAGCAGCCTGCCCTTCCTGCACTTCGAGTCCCCAATGCCCCACCGGCCGGCGGTGGGCATCGAGATCCACGACTGGAATCCCGATGACTGGGCCCCGCACTTGAAGGAAGCGTGGGGCGATGTCATGAACGATCCCACCGAGTGGGCCAAGGCGGCGGTGAAGGCCGGGGCGGATCTGGTGGTACTGAGGCTCACCGGAACCAACCCGGACGGCTTGAATCGCTCGGCCGAGGAGGGTGCCGAGACGGTCAAGGCGGTGCTGAAGGCGGTGGGTGTCCCTCTCATTGTTTACGGCCCTGGGCAGGCCCAGAAGGACAACGAGGTGCTGCTCAAGGTCGCCGAGGCGGCTGCTGGCGAGAGGATCGTTCTCGGCGACATCGAGAACACCAACTACCGGACCATCGTAGCGGCGGCGCTGGGAAGCGGCCATCTGGTGATTTCCCAGTCCCCAATCGACGTGAACATGGCCAAGCAGTGCAACATTCTGGCCACCGACATGGGACTGCCCCCGGAACGGCTGATGATGGACCCCACGACCGGAGCGTTGGGCTACGGCTTGGAGTACACCTATTCCGTTATGGAGCGACTGCGGCTGAGTGCCTTCCAGAACGATCCCATGACTCAGTTCCCCATGATCTGCACGGTCGGAGAGGAGTCCTGGCGCCAGAAGGAGTCGAAGACCTTGGATGGGGTGCCCGAGGCCTGGGGCGACATCAAGGAAAGGTCTATCGTTTGGGAG
>JAJYNT010000402.1 GCA_021786215.1 Chloroflexota bacterium
TCGAATGTAGCCTGGATGTGCCCGGCAGCACCGATCAGCTTGATGCCGTCAGGCTGCAAGCAGGCTACGATCAGCTTTCGCCTCTCCATGGAGCTCGCAGTTGGATGAACTACCTCTTCACCCGCGTTGATGATCAATATGGGTCTGTCACCCAGTTCACCGGTTGATCGGGCCGCGACCAGTCTACCTACGACCTCATCTGCGAAACTGAAACTGATCAGCTGTACGCCCTGAAAATCCAGGTCTAGGGGCTCGCGCTCGGAGGTTGCTCGAAGGGCCTCCTCGATCTCTGCGCGGACTTTCGCGCCGCGCTCGCGCGTGGAGAAAACGGTGCCCAGTGCCGCGAACTCGAAACGCATAGTCCACCTACCTCTCTCGGAAAACATGGGCTTCACCGTAATCATCGCCATCACTGAACGCAGTGACTACACACTAAGGCAGAATCGATGCCATGTCAAGGTTTCTTTTCGGACTGTTACGTTTGGACAATGAGTTGGATGATGGTACCGGGGAAGCTGCGAGTGGAATCAGTTCCAGAGGTCTGCCTACGACCGTTCTGGCCAACGTTGGTCTTGACCCAGCCGTTGCCCGACCGAATAAAGAGCTGGGCTCCGGCGGTACTCCTTAGCTCCTCCAACACGTAGTCGAAGCCCCACCCTCTGCGGTCGGAAGTACCGCTCACTCCGGTCTCCAATGCCTTGGCAATGGCTTCTTCGTCGGTCCGGAGATAGGCCCAGTTGGGGTTCTTGGTCAGGTGCCCGCGGATCCCCATGCCAATGTCGCCCACTGTCAAGTAGCTGCCTCGTTTGTAGATCTGGGCAGCGATGTAGCCACCACAGGGACTATTGGCATGGGTGGCAGCGTTCCCTGCCAGCTCTGGGATTGCTGCTCCAAGGGTCGAGTAAATGGTCCCCGAGATGATCTTATCAGTCAGCATGCGCCGCAGGAACTTCGCGACATCTTCGAACATATCCTCAACATCCCAATCGCTCTTGAAGCCCCTTACAGGGATCAGGACGTCGCAACTCCCCCTGCGATGGACAGCCCCCACGTCGACGGCGTTGTCGAGAGTGACGGTCTCGGGGACGTGTTTGTAGAAACCCATTCGGGCCAGATAGTGATCGGCGCCGTAGGCCGACGGCGCGATGAACTTCACCTTCGGACTGAGGGCTGCTGCGTGCTGGAGGAGCAACACCAGTTGCACCAAACCCATCGGTTCTATGAACGAGAGGTTGCTGGCATCTACCAAACAGCCCTCGGAGAGCCCAGTGGGGAACGACAGAATCGTCTGTCCGGTGAGCTCTGACGGGATGGCAACGGTGGTAGGCAACACTCCCTCCCAATCGACATGTGCGGATAACTCGAGAGATTCTACTACACAATAGCTGCAGCTTTCCGCTATCAGCGCATCGGAGGGCTTCCGGGGTCGGTTGCTGCGGAGCCCCATATGGAATTCGGGAGCCCGGATCGACGAGGTACAGGAGCTCCGCACAGGACACGTCAACGACGAGCAGGGCACCCTCCAACTACCTAACCTGAAGCAGCGTCGGCGGAGCCAGAAGGCCGTCTACGTCTCTCCGGACTTGGCCACCCAGCTGCCGGCCCTGGCCAGTGATCACCGGATCTCCGCGGGCAGCTACCTGTTCCAGAGCCGTGACAGCAAGGGGCACCCATCAGCGCTTCCGGGCCTACCGGATCATCGCCGTGGCCGCGCAGTGGGCCCAGATCCTCAAGATCTCGCCCAGAAGTGGTAAACTGGTCTCTGTCTGGCCCCACACCTTTCACCACAGCGCAGCCAAATGCCACCTGGAGCAGACCCTCCGGCTGCACTACGTCCAGGACCAGCTGGGCCACGCCACCCCGGAGACCACGAAGCAGTATATCTGCGGCTCTCCAACGCCGACAAACGGCGGCTGAGGGACCAGATGGCGCACTGAGGTCGACCCAACGAAAGCAAGGAGAAGTCCGGCAACGATGGATGAGCTAGCTCGTCTCATGACGGATCGCGTTCTCGAACTCAGGAGCCATGTTGACGGTCTTCGACCAGGGAATCCCATTCAGTTCGAGACGATTCCGGCGGAAGCCCGCAACCGCCAGAGTAGCGGAATGTACAGTTTTGGCAATGCAGGCCGAGAGGTCATCCGGCTTGATCCAGACTCGGCAACCGAGCACACCGTTGCGCACGAACTGATGCACGCCCTGCTTGCCCGGCTGGGTTGGCCCCGGGTATTCGCCATGCTTGAAGGTGATACGCTCGCCTTGAGGCTAAGCACCTTTATCGCGAGCATCTGTGACCACTACGTGTTCATGTCCATTCCCGAGTATATCGACCGAGGCTTTTACCCTGACGAGGGCATGGAAAGCGTCGTTCCCAATCTGCATGGGCCCGAGATCGACCCTCGACAAGACTGGTCGAGTTTTCTGGATGTGGCCATGACGGTGTTGACCTGGCTGTTAGTGCCGTCAACGCACCGTGCACCGATCATACAGGCCCTCAAGACGCAGCAACCTAAGGCGTTGGCCCTCGCGACCGGGTGGGCGTCTATCGTGACAAAATCGCATAAGAGAACCAAGCGAACACTCAGGCAGACGGCACTGAGGTTAATCGACGCCGTGGATAGCTGGATCATTCGGCAAGCAGGGGCGTCCCATCTTCTTCGCGAGCGCATCGGAATCAGCCCGCTCTTCGATGACCGGCAGCTCGCGCAGCCAGCTTCGAGAACCATCGACTTCATATCGGGTCTCGTGAAGTTGGATGACATGCCGATATGGACAATCGGATTGCAGCTGAAGTCCGACGGCAGCCGCTTCTGCACGTTCACGATTCCAGGGAAATCGGTTGAGCCTCCGGACGTTCGGCAAGTGATACCACAGTGGGAGAGGACGGGGCTGCACAGACTGCTCGACGGATTGGAGGCCCAGGGCCGGGGGGTCTCATGGTCGAAGGCCAACGGCGAGTGATGTCCGGTCGCTGGTAGAGGCAATTCAACGGAGGCAGAGCTTCCGCAGTACGGGCACCGGTCCGCCTGCACCCGTGGCAGCTCGATCACTGCTGACAGGTGATCTCCCTGCCGTCGGCGACGATCCTTCCGGGGGGAGCCCACCCCCCGCCCTCTTGCGCTGACGGGATGCTCGTGGGGCCAGCGGCCGCCCCTCTCCACGGCCTTCTGATCGTTCACTGCCTGGGGCCTCCGCCGATGGTCCCGATCACGGCCTGCAGCCGGCCGATGGCCCTGGCCACCACAAGGCCACCAGGGTGGGCACTCCGGCGATCAGCGCCGCGACCCACTTGCCGGCGTCGAGGTTGCGATCCAGCCGCTGGATATCATCCCCGTGCTGCTTGCAGGGCAGGCCGGCCAGCACCCGGCGGATCCCTGTTGCGTCGCTCCGGATCGCCGCCACCCATCCCCCAATAGTGCTCAACAATCGCCCAACCGGCGATTCTCCTGATGTGTGGGGGAATGGCCCTCCCCAGGCGTGACGTCGCCGCAGTCGTCAACATGAGGTGTACACCACATGCCAGTCGAGGCGGCCGCAGTGAGCCCGGGCGGTTGGGGCCGCGTTCTGTCAGAAATCGGCTGCAAAAGCAAACCGTTCGCCGGCGGGAGCCGGCTCCTGCCGGCGAACGTGATG
>JAJYNT010000484.1 GCA_021786215.1 Chloroflexota bacterium
ATGCCCTCCGCGATGACCGGTTGGAGGCCGTCTGGGAGGTCGCAGGTCGCGGCAAGTCGCGCTGAGCTCATGCTTTCTCTAGCAGACCTGATTAACGAGCGCTGGATGACCGTGGTTGGCACCACATGATAAACTTCTTCAGTTAGACGGAGGCAGCCATGGCAGAGAAGACTGTCGGTATTCTGGGGGGAATGGGACCGGAGGCCACCGTCGACCTCTTCGGCAAGATCGTCGCGGCCACACCCGCGAGCAGGGATCAGGAGCATCTGCACATTATCATAGACGACAACGCCAAAATCCCCTCCCGTCAGGCGAGGCTGTTGGGCAACGGTGAAGATCCCACGCCGCTGCTTCAGGCTACCGCCCGTAACCTGGAGAGGGCCGGCGCCGACTTCATCGTGATACCGTGCAACACCGCCCACCTCTTCTTCGACCGGATCGTGGAGGCCGTCCAGATTCCTGTCCTCCACATCGCGGACGAGGCCGTGGGGGATGTATTGAGGCGATTCCCCGAGGTTCGGACTGTTGGAGTATTGGCCGCCACCGCCACCACACGGCTGCGACTTTACCACGATAGGCTGGAGGCCAGGGGACTGAGGGCGATATCCCCTGCTAATGCCGATCAGGAGATCCTGCAGTCGGTGATATTCAGCGTCAAAGCTGGGGACAAAGGGCCGGCAGTACGCGAGAAGGCCCATGGCGTGGCAGAGCGGCTGGCAGCGCAGGGAGCCCAAGTGCTTCTCACCGCCTGCACGGAGCTCCCGTTGGTGCTTCGGGAGGGGGATGTCGGCGTGCCCGTGGTTGATCCCACTCAGGTCCTGGCCACAGCGGCCGTTCGCCTCGCTCGAGACCAGTAGCTTCTGCCACATAAGATGCGATTCTCCAGCATGACAGGCTGTCGAAGATATCGGTTGAGGCTAAGATGCAGCACGATCTCGCACGGCTAGAACAGGATAAGATGGCGTCGCCGGCCCTGGACCGCGATGAGGCCACGACTGCCTTGCTCAAGCTGTTCGGCGGAACTAGCTCGCGCAAGGAGTACCTGGACGGCGTGGTGAAGCTGCTCCGCGACTGGAGCGGCTGCCGCCGCGTTGGGATCAGGGTGCTAGACAAAGACGGGAATATCCCCTACGAGTCGTACGTGGGCTACAGTCGCGAGTTCTGGGAATCTGAGAGTTGGCTCTCGATTAAGTGCGACCAGTGCATCTGCACCAGGGTAATCGAAGGCGTGCCGGAACCGCAGGACGAACCCGCTATGACGCGGTCCGGGTCCTTCCACTCCGGCAACACCTCGCGGTTTATCGCTGGGCTAACAAAGCCACAGCTGGCCAGGTACAGAGGCGTCTGCATGCAGATGGGCTTCGCTTCCCTCGCCGTCGTGCCCATCAACTATCGGAGCGAGATCATCGGCGCGTTTCACATGGCCGATGAGCGCGAAGGCATGGTGTCGGCACCCGTCGTGGAGTTCATAGAGATGGCATCTCCCCTCATCGGGGAAGCGCTTCACCGCTTCGGCCTGGAGGAGGAACTGCGCAGGAACTATGACTTCCAGACGGCCATCAATTCTCTCCTGCGTCTGTCACTGGAGGACGTTTCGGTCGAGGAGGTGCTGCGGCGTGCCCAGGAAATACTCCTCTCGCTGTCCTGGCTCACCTTCGAGCCCCAGGGCTTCATAAGGCTCGCCGACAGGGCAGATGGACTGCCCCCAATCCCGGGCTACGGGCAGGTGCCCATCAGCTCAGGAGGCAGGGTTCTAGGACACATTTTCCTCAAACTCCGGGAGGGCGCGAGACAGCTCCATCAAGAAGAGGATATGCTGGCTGCGGCGGCCGACGTGCTGGCCGGCATCATCAGCCGCCACGAAATGGAGGACCGGCTCCTCCGCGCCCAGCGACTTGAGATGGCGGGGAGGGTTGCCGGGCAGGTAGCCCACGACCTGAACAACCTCCTCACCCCGCTTGTCGGCTATCCGCAGTTGATCAAACGCCAACTGCCCGCGGACCATCCGGCCGCCAAGTACTGTGATGCCCAGTTGAAGCTGGCCAAGCAGATGGTGGCCATCAACGAAGACTTGCTGACGCTTGGCAGGCGCGGCCGCCTGAAGTACCAACTTGCCGACCTGAACTACGTCGTGGGATTGGCTCTCTCAGGCACTGAGGATCTACCCGCCTCCATACAACTCCACGTCGACCTGGCGTCCAATCTTCCCCAGATCAGCGTAGCTCCAGCTCAGCTGCTCAGGGCAGTATCCCATCTGCTGACCAACGCGCGAGACGCCATGGGGACAGGGGGTACCCTCTCGGTCCAAACGGGAGAAGTTCGACTGGATCAACCCCTCGGCCACTACACCCACATCGATGCCGGGAGATACGTCTGGCTGACCGTGAGCGACACCGGCTCCGGCATCTCGCCGGATATAATCAACAGCATCTTCGATCCCTTCTTCACCACAAAGGCGCCGGGTGGGAAGAGCGGCTCGGGGCTCGGCCTCAGCATCGTGCAAGCCATCGTGGAAGATCACAACGGCTACGTGGATGTGGAGAGCCAGGTAGGGAGGGGCACAACGTTCAGTATCTACCTGCCAGCACAAGATCAGACACCGTAGAGTTGAGCGTCAGAAGCGATAGAGGTGAAGTAGATGGAGAGTGAGCCTCGCCCAAGTATGGACCGGCTGCCCCAGCCCAATCTGATGATTCCGACCGGGGGAGTGTCCCTTGGAGAGGGGCAGCAGCAATCCGTGCTGTCCCAGTGGGAAGGCACATACCGGACCCTGCGCGGGATGGACAGCCTGGCACTTGGCGAAACAGAACCGGCCACGATCTTCATTTGGGAGGAGCTGTGATGAGCGAGGGGGAGTTGTGCCTGCTCACCCTGGCTGAACAGTCCAGGCTGATAGCGTCCAGGCAGATCTCGCCGGTGGAACTGTTGGAATCGGTACTGCGGCAGATCGACCGGATCGATGGGAAGATCAATGCCTACATCACGGTGACGAGAGACTCGGCCCTTGCGGAGGCGCGGGAGGCTGAGGCCGAGATCGGCCGCGGCGAGTACCGAGGCCCCCTGCACGGGATCCCGATCGCACTGAAGGATCTCCTCTACACGAAGGGGATAAGAACCACAGCGGGCTCGAAGATCATGAGCAGCTTCGTTCCAACGGAAGACGCAACGGTGGTTGCGTGTCTACGTGCGAGCGGGGCGGTGACGGTGGGCAAGACCAACATGAACGAGTTCGCCTACGGCGCCACCGGCCTTAACCCGCACTACGGCGACGTTCACAACCCCTGGGATCTGGATAGGATAACGGGGGGCTCAAGTAGCGGGTCCGCCGCTGCCGTCGCGGCTTCCATGTGCTCCGCGGCACTTGGCAGCGACACTGGGGGCTCCATCCGAAATCCAGCGGCACTGTGCGGCGTGGTCGGGCTGAAACCTACTTACGGCCGCGTCAGCCGTTACGGTGCCGTCCCATGCGCCTGGTCCCTGGACAACGTTGGGCCCTTGACCAAGACCGCCGAAGACACCGCCCTTCTCCTGGGAGTGATCGCCGGTTGGGACCCAAGGGACCCTGCTTCCAGCGCCGAACCGGTGCCGGACTACCAGGCGGCGCTGTCCCAGGACATCTCGGGATT
>JAJYNT010000220.1 GCA_021786215.1 Chloroflexota bacterium
GTCGTTCCGTGGTTCCGATGACGCGCGGACACAAAGGCTGCTGACGGATCTCCATTCGGAGCTAACCATTTCCCGAGTGCGCGTTCCCCCGTTCTTCGCCAATCTTCTTCCGGAAGGTGCGCTACGGACGCGCATGGCCGGTGAACTGCGAGTGTCGGAGGATGCCGAGTTTGATATGCTCGCCGCTCTTGGTCGAGACCTCCCAGGCGCCGTGATCGCGACGCCCGCGGATGAGGTCCCGCTTTCAGCCCTCGCGCTCTTCGGAGAAGGGGTTGCAGACCATGTTAGTCGTCACATAGGCCAGACGGTAGAGAAGTTCTCGCTTTCGGGCGTCCAACTCAAGTTCTCGGTGCTACGCAATTCACAGCGACGCTACGTGCTGGCTGGGGATTCCGAAACAGGAGACATCATCTTGAAACCTCCCCACCCTGCTTTCCCACACCTGCCTGAGAACGAATACAGTTCCATGCGGCTTGCCCAGCTAGCAGGCGTCGACACGCCTGAGTTCTGGTTGGTAGATCCTTCAGAGCTTGCAGTACCGGCTCTAAAGGGCTTGGAGGGCACGATCTACGCGATCCGACGCTTTGATCGGGCAGGGAGTGAGCGCGTGCATATCGAGGATTTTGCTCAGGTTCTCGGTATTCGCGCCGCAAACAAGTACGGTGACACCAACTACGACACGATTCTCCGAATCATCATGAATCGAACGCGCAATGGCCTCCTGGATGCGCGCCAGCTAGTGCGTCGTCTCGTTGTGAACATCCTGATCGGCAACGGCGACGCGCATATCAAGAACTTTTCGCTGATCTATCGTGATCCGCAACATCCAGATCTCGCACCTGCCTACGACATCGTTTCGACCATTCAATACCTTCCACAAGACCAGAGCATGGCTCTTAACATGGCTGGTGAAAGGCAAGTCGCGGACATCACGATTGCGTCTTTCGAGAAGCTCGAGCGCAGGGTCGGCCTCCTTCGTCCGGCGCAGTTGGCGCGCGAAGCTCGGCAAACCGTTCAGCGGGCCTTGGACAGGTGGTCCACAGAGCTATCAAGTTTGCCAATGGAAGAGGGTCACAAGGAGGTGATCCGCGAGCGACTGCGGTCACTTCCAATTACCCGCCTCTGAACCCTGTCCCTGCAGTATCCAGCTTGACGACATGCGGGCCAAGCAGATCCCTCAGCTGGCTACCCTCTCGGCCACTCGCCCGCGGCGAAGGCGACTCAGCAGCATGTCCCAGATTTCCCTCGCTTCGCGCACCCTGAGTAGGGTCACGGCGATCAGGTATGCCGCGGCCCCGAGCCCGGCCCCACCCACCACCAGGAGGGCAACCTCTGGGCCAGTATGAACCAATGGCTGGACAATGGTCAGGAAAAGCTGGCAAGCGAGACCCATAGTCAGGGCCGCGACCATTACCCGCACGAGGAAAGAGCCCAGTTCCCGATTCACCACCCCGCGAACCCTCCGGCTCAGCAACCACAGTAACAGCAGGGCGTGAGAGGTGGTCTGGACCGCATTGGCCAGCACCAACCCCAGCATCCCCAGTGGCCGTATCAAAGTGAGAGCTACCGTTAGATAGACCATGATGGCGATCACCCCCACCAGTACGGGAGTGCGCGTATCCTTGCGGGCATAGAAGGCAAAGATCAGCAACTGATCCACCGCGGCAAAGGCGATGCCCGGAGAGTAGCCCAGGAAAGCCAGGGCCGTCAGGGCGGTAGCGCTGCGGTCGAAGGCCCCCCTCTGGAACAGGAATTGGACAATAGGCTCCCGCAGCACCGCCAATCCCACCGCCGCCGGAACGATCAGCAGCAGGATCATCTTCATCCCCATTCGTAGCGTAGCGGTGTACCCGGAGTTCTGCTCACTCTCCCCCTGGAGAAGGGCTTTGTCAGCCTCCCTCTCCCCCTGGGAAAGGGTCAGGGTGAGGGCCGGGGCCCCCCCGCCCTGGCCGTTCTCCCCATCTCCCCGAGCCTGCCTGGACAGCGTGGGCAGCACCGCGAAGGAAGCGGCGGCGGCCACCAGCCCCAGGGGAAACTGCACCAGTGTCGTGGCAAAGCGCATCGCGGCCATGCTGCCCACGCCGGTCTGGGAAGCGAGGTGGCGATCGATGATCACCCCCAGATTGGAGACGATCAACCCGAGCGCCACCGGCGCGTATAGCTTCAGAATGGATCTAACCCCCGGATGGGAAAGGTCGAAGATCGGGCGCAATCTGAGTCCGCGCAGTCCGGGCCATTGGATCGCCACCTGGAGCAGCGCACCCACCAGCACCCCGATAACCAGGCTGGTCACCTGGATTCGGCCGGCCAACAGCACCGCACCCAGGATGACCCCCAGGTTGTAGATCGCCACTGCGAACGCGGGCAGCGTGAAGCGTTGGCGGGCATAGAGAGAGGCGGTCAGGACGCCGGACGTGCCCATGAAGAGGACGGCGGGCAGCATCAACCTCACCAGATATGTGGTGATCGCTTTGGCTTCCGCATCGAACCCGCCGCCGATGACATCCACTAGAAGCGGGGCCAGCACCATCAGCACGGCCACCAGTACGGCCAGAGCGGCGACTGCCAGGGTCAGCACCGCGCTGATGATCTTTGACAGCTCCTCGCGGTCGTGGCTATCGGCGTAGTCGGTGAAGACAGGGACGAGCGCAGCGCTGATTGCACCGCTCACGAGCAGGTCGTATACCATAGTTGGGACGGCGGATGCGACGGTGAAGACATCCGTGGCCATCCTGACGCCGAAGACGGCACCTATGACCTGCTCCCTGACCAGTCCAAGCATCCTGCTGACGACGTTGCCCAGCATGATGATGCCGGCGGCCTTGGCTATGCGAGTATTGCTTTCCAGAGATGTTCCTCCTCAGGTGAGTCTGGCGCATAATATAGAGTGAGCCCCACGAGGGCAACCCGAGGGATCATCCGGCGTTGTCTCAACGCCGGCTCCCAGATCCCTGGGCAAGGTGCTGTTCGGAAAGAGAAGGACATTCTTGGCAGACTCAGAGCTTGTGCTGGTCAGCGGCGTGACGGGCTACGTGGGCGGCCGGTTGGTGCCCCGGTTGCTGGAAGCGGGGTACCGGGTGCGAGTCCTGGTGCGCGACGTCTCTCGCTTGCAGGGGCGCCCGTGGGTGGACCAGGTGGAGGTGGCCTGCGTCGACATCCTCCAACCCGAGAGGCTTCCTTCCGCGATGAAAGGTGTGAGTACGGCCTACTACCTGATCCACAGTATGCGGGAGACGAGCGAATTCGAGCATCGTGACCTGGAGGCTGCTCGCAACTTCGGCGAGGCTGCCCGGGTCGCGGGGGTGAAGCGAATTATCTACCTGGGCGGACTGGGCGACCCCGAAGGCCATCTCTCCAGACACCTGCGCTCTCGTCAGGAGACCGGTGCACTCCTGAGGCAGTCGGCTGTGCCGGTTACTGAGTTCCGTGCCTCCATAATAGTCGGCTCCGGCAGCGTGTCGTTCGAGATGATCCGCTACCTGGCGGAGCGGCTCCCGCTGATGATCTGCCCGCGGTGGGTCTACACCAGGGTGCAGCCGATCGCCATCAGGGATGTGCTCAGCTACCTGATGAGCGCCCTCGAGTTGCCCGAGAGCGCCGGCAAGACCATCGAGATCGGTGGGG
>JAJYNT010000126.1 GCA_021786215.1 Chloroflexota bacterium
AGGAGGTCCCGAACCGAGCGGACGGTTATGTCGTAGGCCGCCTTGCAGATCACCAGCGCGACCCCGATGGCGATCAGAGGATCCAGCTCCGCGTGATTGGTAACCCGCACCACCACCAAACCGATGGCCACCCCCAAAGAGGTAAGCACGTCGGTCATGTGGTGCCAGCCATCCGCCTCCAGCGCCACCGAGTCGGTGCTCTTGGCCACGCGCATCACCAGTCGCGCAACCACCAGGTTTCCGACGGTGGAAACCACCATGATGGCTATGCCCGGATCCACGGCCTCCATCTGAACACCGTGCAGCAACTTCTGGACGGCCTCGTTGATGATGAAAAGTGCCGCCAGAAAGATCATCATGGCCTCAGCGGCTCCAGCCAGATTCTCCACCTTGCCGTGGCCATAGAGATGCTCCTCGTCGGGTGGCCGGGACGAGGTCCGAACCGCAAGGAAGGCCGTGAGGGCTGCCAGCAGATCGATCCCGGAATGCACGGCCTCGGATATGACGCCCACAGAGCCTATTGTGAAGCCGACGGCCAGCTTGAGAACGACCAGGACGGCGTTGAGAGCAACTGAGAGGGCGGCAACTCCCTCTTTGTTCGACAGCATCGGGGCACCTCCCCACAAAAAGGTAACAAAATGGCCCGATGGGATGCCTGATCCCAAGGGGTGATCTCTGGTTCAGAAATCACCTCTCGGCCACCGAGTCCCACGAGCCATCGCTCGCTGCTTTTGTAAGCCCAGCCCCACTCTGGAACCACCGCCAGAATCGCCTGCTCCCAGAAGCAGCCGAAGAGGAGTATTTGATTGTCAATAAAATGATAGGCCATCGGGATGAGAGACGCAAGAAGCCGATCCGTACAGCGACTTCATCCTCTTTGGTCCCGAACCGGCTGGTTGGTCCACAAGTTGCAAGCAGCATACAGGGATACGGAGGCATCTACCCGATGCAGACAGCACCTCTCTGGCCTTTCGTCGTGTACTTTGGCGCCGTGCTCTTCCTGGTGGGAGTCATGTTGGGGCTCTCCTATGTTCTGGGATCGCGCCACATGGAACCCCAGACAGGACAGCCCTTCGAGTCGGGCATCGTCGTCACCGGAGCGGCCCGTCGACGCTTCGATGTGAAGTACTACCTGGTGGCGATGTTCTTCGTGATCTTCGACCTGGAGGCGGCCTTCATCTTCGCCTGGGCCGTGGCGGCTCGCGAATTGAGCTGGCCCGGCTACATCGAGGTGCTGGTTTTCATCGCTATCCTGGCCGTCGCACTGGTCTACCTGTGGCGCCTGGGCGCCCTCGATTGGAAGACCCCCAGGCAGAGAAACCCAACCCTTCGATGAGATTAGCCGGCCTTGAGCGGGATAGGACTCGGTTAAGTGACCCGGCCCTTCTGGGCCGGAAGAAGAAGTAGAGAGGATGCCTCGTCTGATGCAGTGGTGGCTAAGCCGGCCTTCCATCGCCCCCGCCTTCGCCGGCGACGATCTGGTGACACAACAGCAGCTTAGTCGCAACGTGGTGCTGTCTCGGGTACAGGACCTGCTGGCGTGGGGGCGGAAGAACTCCATGTGGCCGTTCAACTTCGGCCTCTCCTGCTGCTACGTGGAGATGGCCACAGCCATCACCAGCAAGTACGACATCGCCCGCTTCGGCGCCGAGGTGATCCGAGGCACACCCCGTGAGGCGGACGTGATGGTGATCGCCGGGACCGTCTTCCTGAAGATGGCGCCCATAATCCAACGGCTGTACGAGCAGATGATGGAGCCCCGCTGGGTCATCTCGATGGGCTCCTGCGCCAATTCGGGTGGCATGTACGACATCTACAGCGTCGTCCAGGGAATAGACAAGTTCCTGCCGGTCGATGTGTACGTTCAGGGCTGCCCACCCCGCCCCGACACCTTCTTGGAGGGGGTGCTGCTGCTGCGGGAAAAGGTGGGCAGGGAGAAACGACCCTTGAGCTGGGTGGTCGGTCCCCAGGGGGTCGTACGACCGGAGATGCCCGCCATGAGGGAACTGAAACGGCCCCAACGGCAACAGGTGACCACCCTTCGCCCGCCCACCGAGGTGTAACGCGAGGAGAAGTTATCCCCTCCATGTAGCGGGGAGGGGCAGGGGTGGGGTCTGACAGGCCAGATAGCGGGCATCCCAGGGAAATAATCGCTGAAATCACCGTCATGAGCGATAACGTCGACGTAGTCCAGGAATTGCAGAGCCGGTTCGGAGAGGCGATCCTCGCGGTCCAGCCCACGGCCGACATGATCCCGACCCTCTGGGTTTCCAGCGACAGGGTCAGGGAGCTGCTGACATATCTCAAGACCGGGATAAAGCAGCCCTATCGCACCCTCTTCGATCTCACCGCCGTCGACGAACGCACCCGAGCTGACCGGCGCAGTCTGCCTGCCGGCGATTTCACCGTGGTCTACCACCTGCTCTCCTACGGCCGCAACGCCGACGTGCGGTTGAAGGTGCCGCTGAAGGGCGACCACCCCACGCTACGTACCATCACCGATATCTGGCCCTCGGCCAACTGGTACGAGCGCGAAGTCTGGGACATGTTCGGGATCATCTTCGAGGGCCATCCGAAGCTCAGGCGCATTCTGATGCCCACCACCTGGAAGGGTCATCCCCTCCGAAAGGACCATCCGGCTCGGGCCACCGAGATAGGTCCCTACCAGCTGAGTCAGCAGAAAGAACAGACCGAGCAGGCGGCTCTCCAGTTCCGGCCGGAGGATTGGGGGTTGCGGCGCCGGCAGGAAGGCGAGGAGTTCATGTTCCTCAACCTGGGCCCCCAGCACCCGGGCACCCACGGTCCATTCCGGATCGTCCTCCAGTTGGACGGTGAGGAGATCATCGACGCCGTCCCGGACATCGGCTTCCACCATCGCGCCGCGGAGAAGATGGGCGAGCGGCAGTCGTGGCACACCTATCTTCCCTACACCGATCGTGTCGACTACCTCGCCGGTGTCCAGAACGAACTGGCCTATCTCACCTCGGTGGAGCAACTTGCCGGCATCCAGCTGCCGGAGCGGGCGAAGGTGATCCGGGTGATGATGGCTGAACTGTTCCGGCTGGCCAGCCACCTGGTCTGGTACGGCACCTTCGCCCAGGACCTGGGGCAGATGTCGCCGGTGTTCTACATGTTCACCGACCGAGAGCGGATCCTGGAGATCGTCGAGGCCATCTGTGGCGCTCGCATGCACCCGGTCTGGTTCCGAATCGGCGGCGTAGCTCAAGACCTCCCCAATGGATGGGATCAGAGGATCCGATTCCTCCTGAAGTACCTGCCTCCCCGACTGGACGAGTACGACAAGATAGTGATGCAGAACCGGATCTTCAAGGGTCGCACCCAGGGGGTGGGACAGTACAGCCTGGACGAAGCTATCGAATGGGGTGCCACAGGGCCGGGACTTCGGGCCGCAGGTCTGGAGTGGGACTTCCGAAAAAAGCGTCCATACTCCGGCTACGACCAGTTCGAGTTCGACATCCCCACGGGCACCCGCGGGGACTGCTACGACAGGGCCCTGGTGCACGTGGAGGAGATGCGCCAGAGCCTGCGTATCATCCAGCAGTGCGTGGACAACATGCCCTTCGGCTCCTACAAGTCCGAGAACCCCCTCACGTCGCCACCA
>JAJYNT010000002.1 GCA_021786215.1 Chloroflexota bacterium
GGTATCCGCGCGGTGCATAAGGGCGGCTCCTTCCTGTATCCCTCCGTCGCTACCGCCGTCATCGAAGGGTACATCCAGAGGGGAGAGGACGCCAGCGAATCCAGCTACGACCGGCTGACGGATCGGGAGAAACAGGTACTGAAGCTGGTCGCGGAGGGCAACAGCAACCGGGAGATAGGCGAGATGCTGAGCGTGAGCGTGAAGACAGTGATCGCCCACCGGGCGAACCTGATGGAGAAGCTGGACATCCACAACCGCACGGAGCTGGTGAAGTACGCCATCCGCAAAGGACTCATCCTCGTGGATACGTAGCAGCCCTCAATCCCGCTCCCGTCTATCTCCAAAGCGGATAGGCTATCACCACTCCGCTCGCGCCGCAGTGGCAAGCCCAATCCTAGTACGTTTCTGACACAACTAGGCAGTTTTCCCTGGCTGGGTTCACATCCGGCCATGGGAAAATAGGATGTTCCAACAACCGCCCTAGGACAATTCTGTAGCAGGACCACCACGGTATTCCCCTCCAGATTACGACGGTTTGGCTTGAGCATTGGTATCCTCTGCCGATTTCCCCTCCGCGCCGGTACTCCTACACTCCCATTGTGATAGAGCCTGACCGTCGAGCGGTCGCCAGGCAGAGCCGGCACTGCAGGACGGCTGGGGGAGCGTCCCTGACCACTAACGACCTACAGAAGAGGTGAAAATGACCAATCTCTTGGAGCTCATCACGCGCACTAAGGGCATTGAGTACCTGCTGGCCCTGGGATTCCTCTTTTCCTTCGTTGGCTTCTGGCAATGGTGCCGCTGCGCAGAAGAGAAGAAACTGATCACAAGGGTCGCGCCTCTAGCCACTGTATCGCTGATCTTCGCCGTGCTGGCCTCGACGGTGATCGCCTCTCCGGCCACGGCGACGCTGGGAGCGCAGAAGTCCCCGAGCGTAGACAAGAGCTACTACCTGGCGAACAGCTACAGTTCGGCCAAGTCCGCCGCCCACAAGATGGGCCCCGATGTGGTCGCCTGCCAGACCTGCCACCATCACAGCTCCAATGGCAGCACACAGCCGTGCAGCAGCTGCCACAACGAATCCGTCGACGCCAACGCGGCGGACAAGCCTGGCCTCAAGGCAGCATACCATCAGGCGTGCGCCGACTGCCACAAAGAGGCGTTCTCGGGTCCGATGAGCTGCACCAAGTGCCATTCCGAGAGCCCAGAGATCGCGACCGTGAAGATGGGCAGCCCATCCCCGGTGACGCCACCGGCGATGTCGCATCCACTCCTGGACCACAGCAACTGCTTCGCCTGCCACGCCCCTGAAGGGCAGCTGCCGCTTCCCGCGAACCACGCCAACTACAAGACAAACGTCGAATGTCTGGGCTGCCACAAGTCCCAGGCGGGGAGCTTGACCGCTTCGACAGTTACCTTGGTGCAGAAGGACGCCCAGCAGACGCCCGCTCAACCCGCTGCCCGGCCTGCTGCCCCATCCGCGCAGCAGGCTCCGGCGTCCGTTCCCGCGACGGCAGCCCCCGTTAAGGTCAGCCATTCAGTGGCGAGCAGGGAAAACTGCACGGCGTGCCACCAGGTCGGGGCAGGGGCGAAGCCGATGTCGTCCAGCCACAGCGGCAGGACCGATTCCACCTGCCTGACTTGTCACAAGGCAGGGTAAGAAGCCGAGGGGAAGTGGGCAACGCCGATGAAGGAGAAAAAGTGCCGCCATGAAAACATCTAGCACGACGTCCGATGCCCCGGGTGGCCCAGGGCGGACCACCCGGCGAGGTTTCCTGAAGGGAATCGCTGCCCTCGCGGGCACAGCGGTTGCCGCGGGCCTGGTCACGAGCCCCGAGAAGGTGTTCGCTGCCAGCCAAGCAACCAACATGGACTCCTTCGGGATGCTGACCGACCTGACCAGGTGCATCGGCTGCCGAAGGTGCGAGGCCGCCTGCAACCGCGTGAACAACCTCCCGAAACCCAGCACCTCCTTTGAGGACCCGTCGGTCCTCGATCGAGAGAGAAGGCCAACCGCGACCGCCTTCACGGTGGTGAACCGGCACAACAACCCCAATGGCGAGAAGCCGATCTATCGCAAGATCCAGTGCAACCACTGCGAGGAGCCAGCGTGTGCTTCAGCCTGCCCGGTTGGAGCAATGAAGAAAACTGCTGAGGGGCCGGTAGTCTACAACCCGAACGTCTGTATCGGCTGTCGGTACTGCATGGTCGCCTGCCCATTTCACGTCCCCGCGTACAGCTACTCGAATGCGACAGACCCCAAGGTTCAGAAGTGCAACATGTGCGCTGGGCGTATCGCCCAGGGTCTCGTGCCCGCATGCGCCGAGGCTTGCCCCATGGGAACAATCACCTTCGGCAAGAGAAGGGAGCTGGTCTCAATCGCGAGGGACAGGATCCGGAGCAATCCGAACCAGTACATCGCCCACGTATACGGCGAAACCGAGGCGGGGGGCACCAGCTGGCTGTATATCTCCGGGGTGCCCTTCGAAGAGCTCGGCTTCCCGAAAACAGAAGTGGTCGGAACGACCGCTTACCCGGAGTACACCAGGGATTTCCTCTCCATGGTTCCGCTGGTTCTCGTAACGTGGCCGGCGCTTTTTGGGGGCATCTACCTCATGTCCAACCAGCGCAACAAGGCTGAGGAGGCTGACGCCGGCCGTTCGAAGAACGAGGAGGTCCGATAGATGAAAATCGCTGCGAGGACGGATGCGCGCAAGCGGCCGAGCAAGCTCTCCTCCTGGATCGAGGACAAGATCTTCGACGGCCAGTCCTTCAAGGATTACGTGCGAGGGCTGTTCACGCCGTTCAACGCGATCACCGCGGTCCTCATCATACCAGGGCTCTACCTGATAGCGACTCGGTTCCTCTTCGGGCTCGCCGCGGTGACTTCAGCTTCAGACGACCAGCCCTGGGGGGTATTCCTGAGCCTCGGGCTGTTCGCGGGTGTGCCCTGGTCGGCAACAGGGTTCGTGCTCGGGACCGCGGTGTATGTCTTCGGCATGAGGGACTACCACCCGGTGGTGAAGAACGCGATCCTGATCGGCTTCCTCGGCTACCTCTTCGCGGTGGTGTTCCTGATGATCGATCTGGGGCGGCCCTGGAGGATCTACTACCCAATGGTCGTCTCCTTCGGGCCGGCTTCGGTCATGTTTCTGGTGGCGTGGCACGTCGCCCTCTATCTCTCCGTCCAGTTACTGGAGTTCTCGCCCTCGGTTTTCGAGTGGCTCGGCACCAAAGGACTTCGGAAGTGGGCAAAGAGCATGACAATCGGATTGACCATCCTCGGGATCATCCTTTCGACGCTCCACCAGTCGGCCCTCGGCGCCATGTTCCTGTTGACTCCCGGCAAGCTTCACCCGTTGTGGTACACGCCCTTTCTGCCCTGGTTGTTCCTGGTATCCGCCATCGCTACCGGGATTTCGGCAGTCATCGTGGTGACCGCCCTGAACATGCGCTTCCTGAAGCAGAGGGCCGACTCCCACTATCTGGCAAGCGCCGACAGGATTACCCTCGGTCTGGGCCAAGCGGCCGCCTTAGTGCTGGCCAGCTACTTCGCCCTCAAGGTGATTGCTCTCGCCCACGGAGACCACTGGGGTCTTCTCAACACCCCTTACGGC
>JAJYNT010000209.1 GCA_021786215.1 Chloroflexota bacterium
ATATATTGAAGCCAGATCACTGTACAGATAGCCAGGATAGCCCTTTCGCCCAGGAACCTCCTCTCTGACGCCAGCCACCTCCCTGACCGCCGAGGCGTAGTCCGTCATGTTGGTTAGAATCACCAGGACATGGCGATTGTTGCGGAAGGCGAGGTATTCTGCCATGGTCAGGGCGGTTCGAGGGGTGACGATCCTCTCCATGGGAGGATCATCCGCAAGACTCAGAAACAGCACAGAGTTATGTAGAGCTCCGCTGGACTCGAAGCTGCTTTGGAAGAAGGTGGCTACGTCGTGGCTAACCCCCATTGCGGCGAACACAAGGGAGAACTCCTCTCCCGCTCCCGGCGTCTGCGCCTGCCGAGCAATCTGAGCCGCGATCTCGTTGTGGGGCAGGCCGCTGCCTGAGAAGATCGGCAACTTCTGCCCTCGCACCAGCGTGTTCATCCCATCGATGGCCGAGATCCCCGTCTGGATGAATTGATCCGGGTAAACTCTAGCCGTAGGATTGATGGGAGATCCCCCGATCTCGCGCCACTCATCAGCGATCGGCTCGGGACCGCCGTCAAGGGGGGAGACGAAGGCGTCGAAAACCCGGCCCAGCATCTCCACGGATACTGGCACTCGCAGTGGATGTCCCAGAAACCGAACGCGAGTGGCTCGCGCGGAAAGACCGCTCGTACCCTGAAACACCTCCACCACCGCCCGGTCCTCGGTGATCTCCAGAACTCTTCCCTGCCGGCGCTCTCCCGATGGGGTGATCACCTCAACGGTTTCGTCGAAGCTGACCCCTCGAGCCCCCTCCACGAACACCAGCGGCCCCTCCACTCCGGCGATCCCTACATACTCCCTGGCAATGCCATCCGTCATCGAGTCCCCACTGAGTCCGCGCTACTCCTGTATGAGGCCAGCAGTCTGGCTATCTATCTCGCTCTCGATGCCAAGGATCCGATCCACCGCCTCGTTGGGGATCGCCGTCCGCATCCGCAGCAACGAGTCCACCACGGGCAAAGAGCTCAACTGCTCGATGGGCACGCCGCGCGCCACCAGCCTTGACGCCCGCTCGTGGAAATGCAGTATCGCCCTCAGCATGGCATCCTGCCTCTTTGGGACCGTGTAGCTGTCGACCTCGTCCATGGCGTTCTGCTGCAGAAAGCCCTCTCTGATGAGCTTGGCCGTCAGGAGAACCAATCGCTCCCGGTCCGGCAGGGCGTTGGGGCCCACCAGCCGGGCGATCTCCTGAAGTCGGTCCTCCTCTTGCAGAAGGGCAACCGTGAAGTCCCTTCGCGATCTCCACTCTTCATCTACCTGCTCCCGCCACCACCCCTCCACCTCATCCACATACTGGCTATAGCTATCTATCCAATTGATGGCGGGAAAATGACGCGCCGCCGCTAACTCCCGATCCAGGGTCCAGAACGCCCTGACAAGCCGCTGTGTGTTGGTGGTAACAGGCTCTGTGAAGGCACCACCCGGCGGAGATACAGCCCCAATGGCCGACACCGACCCCTCTTGCTCCCCCAGAGTTACCACTCGGCCCGACCGCTCATAGAACTCCGCCAGTCGTGAAGGCAAGTAGGCCGGATAGCCCTCCTCGGCCGGCATCTCCTCCATTCGTCCGGCGATCTCCCGGAGAGCCTCCGCCCACCTGGAGGTTGAATCTGCCATTACTGCCACGTGGTAGCCCATGTCGCGGAAGTATTCAGCCATAGTGATGCCGGTGTAGATGGAAGCCTCCCGGGCTGCCACCGGCATGTTGGAGGTGTTAGCCACCAGGACCGTGCGCTGCATCAGCGGTTTCCCGCTATGGGGATCGAGAAGCTTTGGGAAATCACGCAGTACGTCGGTCATCTCATTGCCCCGCTCGCCACAGCCTATGTAGACGATTACGTTGGCGTCCGACCACTTGGCCAACTGATGTTGCGTCACAGTCTTGCCCGTGCCGAACCCACCGGGAATCGCGGCTGTACCGCCTTTGGCCAGGGGGAAGAGGGTGTCTATCACTCGCTGGCCCGTGATCAGGGGAACGTTGGGCAGCAGACGCTGCCCGTACGGCCGACGCACCCTCACCGGCCAGCGATTCAGCATGGCGATTTCGATCTCTCCGGCCTCCGTGGTTAGCCACGCCACCGGGTCCTCCACCCTGTACTCCCCAGAGCGAACGACCCTCACCACACGGCCAGATAAGGACGGTGGCACGAGGACTCGATGTTGGATCAACTCCGTCTCCTGGACGACTCCGATTAGAGCCCCATTTTCCAGGAGATCCCCAACCTTGACCCTCACGTCTAGAGGCCAGCTTCGGTTCCGGTCCAGAGCGGAGATATGCACACCGCGTCGGATGAAAGTACCGAAGCGGTCCTTTATGGCCTCCAGGGGTCGCTGTACTCCATCGAAGACCTGTCCCAGCAGACCCGGGCCCAACTCGACGGAAAGGGGCATTCCCGTCCCGTACACGGGCATCCCGGGCGCCAGTCCAGATGTCTCCTCGTACACCTGAATGGTTGCTCTTTCGCCACGCAGTCGGATTACCTCGCCCAACAGACGGGACTCCCCAACCTGCACAAGTTCCAGCATTCCAACGCGCGGCGCGCCCGTTGCCGTGACCACGGGGCCATCGATGGAGCATATCGTTGCTGGCTCCCGGAGGTCGCTCACTCCTTACCGTCCGACATGATTCGCCAGATGCCACGCCTGAGGCTCGGCCCCAGCCGCTCCAATCTCGACCCCAAGGAGTTATCCACCACCAGTCGCCCCTCGTCCGCCACGACGATCACGCCCCCCGTTATCGATGCGGGGTTCCCCGCTTGCAACTGGGTCACAAACCCGTCTGCAGCCAGCATCCTCTCAGCCTCATGTAGGAGATCAGCTGTGACCAGGACGGCGTCCGCCGTCGCCACCTGCACCACCAGACTCCCCCCACCTGCTTGGCGAGCCGCTTCAACCAGCAGCCGTACCAGCGCAGTCCGGTTGGATCCCTGGCCTTCCATTTCGACAATAGCCTTGACGGCGCCATCAATGGCCTCCCGGATCAACCGCTCGCGGACCTCCATCTCTCGGCGTCTGATCTCCAAGTCGGTGGCCGACCCGACGCGCCGGCGACGGGCCAGAGCCTCATGCTCTGCCCTCCGCAGGATTGCCCTTCGCTCCCCCTCCACCTCCCGTCGGGCTTCCCGCGTCAACTCCTCGGAGGATCGGCGCGCCTCATCAATCTGAGAGCTCGCTATCCGCTCGGCCTCCTGGAGTATGCTCCTCCTCAACGCTTCAATACCGTTATCGGCCATCCCTGTTCGAGCTCCAACGTACTGACCCAGAAAGCCAAAGGTAAGGCAGATGTTCCGCCAAACTGGTTTTGAAATGTAGGGCAGGGCGCTCTGCCCCGCCGCCCGGTGCTCGGCCAACGAGGAGGCGGCGGCGCACAGGGCGCCGCTCTACACATTCAGAATCACCGTGGTCCTGTCCCCTGCGCGTCTGCGTAATCACTTGGTCCTACAGCTTGACCCCCAGAGCCCTTCGGATCGTCTCTCTGATCGGTGGCCGGTTCAGTGCCTCCCCGGGTGCCGGCACCTGCAGCACGAGCGGCAAATGAGAAGACTGTTCCATTTGCTGCAAC
>JAJYNT010000160.1 GCA_021786215.1 Chloroflexota bacterium
GAGCTCTGGTCCGCGGTGCTGATCCAGCCGTGGCCGTTATACTGGTCGTAAGCCTGCGCAGCCCAGTACTCTGGGAGTGGCGAGGAAACCAGCATTACGGGGTCAGCGCCCAATTCAATGGCGCCCTTTAGAGCCATGGTCTTGGCGAAGCGGTTACCTTCGATCTTTCCGCCGGAGGTTCCTATCGAAGCGAAGACTCGATCGAACTCCACCTGAAGTCCCTGCCACGGAGCTGTCACCTGGAACCAACTCTCCGCCACGGAAGCATTGACGCTCCCGATGGGAAGCGCCCAGGCAACGGCGAGCAGTCCGATTGAGAGGAATGCGCCACCCAGCAGGCTATTTCGGGAAAGGCTACCATGATATTCGGCTCCCACCCGCGCCCAGTCTCTCTGCTTCTGGAAGAGGGTGATCCGCATCAGCAGCAGGAGGGAAGCCATCATCACGACCAGCAGATTGCCTTCCGGGTTGGGGGCTCCATACGAGAGGTTCAAGAGCAGAGCAGAGTCGCAGGCCACGACGGGGAAGAGGACGTTGTGCCTCCTGAAGGTGAGCCAGGCCGAAAGGTAGCCGAGAAACCAGGCCAGCAGCGCCATCAGCAGGGCAAAGAGCATGTTGTCGTTGCCCATGCCTCCGCCAAAGACCAGTTCCAACCAGCTCCAGATGTGCCCGAACAGCCACGCGAAACGCTCCTCCCAATCGCCATTTGGACCCAGGGCGGCGAAGTAGAAGCCGATGCCCACCAGGCCCACCTCCCCCGCGAAGAGATGGGCAATCGGACCTCGAACCGGCAGTTTAGATAGAGCGAACCCCACCATCAGGCCAATGACAGCCAACCACGGAACAATCCACAGCCCGTCGACCCAGGCGGCGTCGTTCAAGGAGATGGCAGGCCCCAAGACGACCACGATCAACAGCAGAAGCGAGAACCATCCCTCACGGGGGCCATGGATCAACCGCAACATAAACTAGTTGCTCCCATCTTCATCAACGAGGCACAAGCATCTCTGTTGCGGGACAGTAAGCCACAGCTTCGGATCGAGTCGGTGGCCACCACATTCGGAGCATTCCGGTTCACTTCACTCCAATTGGATGCGCGAGCGCCTGAGCCAGGTTGTCGCCCCGCTTCACGAGGTAGATTGGAACCCCCCAGGCAGCGAGGAAGCTCACCAAGACGTAGGACGACTGCTTGGATCCAAAACTCTCGGCCTCAAGCAACACCGCGATGACCGAGACCCCCTTTGCGGCCAGAAGCCGGCAAGCAGCCAGCCATCGCTCGTCGGTGGAAGGTGTGACGATCACCGCCGTAGCTCCGCGCCCAACCCGCACCTCCTCCGACATCACTACCCGCTCCAGTGAAGTGCTGCTGCCGGCATGGATCACCGCCAGTAGCTCCAACGATTTCTGGAACTGGCGGTGGCCACGATCCGCCACCAGAACCCGCCCTTGAGTGATGATACCGAGCTCTCGCTGCTGATCCAGAAAGTACTTGGCCAGAGTCGCTCCAATCGACACCACCGATTCTTCCGTGGAGTCCTCCCCGGACCCAACCTGGACCTCTCCGTCCAGATCGAGAATGAGCCAGACGTCGGAGAGCGGATCCAGGTCGAACTCCTTCACCATCAGCTGACGTCTTCTGGCCGAGCTAAGCCAGTGGATGCGGCTCATCGCATCTCCCGGTTGGTAGTCCCGCACTCCGGCCGCGTTTGGGGTGGTAACCTGCGTCCGCTGCCCCCGGATATTGCCCCCGGGCAGTTCTCCCTGTAGAGGGCTGAATGAAGTCAACTCAATGATCGCCGGGTACACCACGACGGTCCCGCTGATGGGGAGCTTCCTCTGCATCCTGAACAGCCCGAATGGATCCCCGCTGGCCACCTGTACAGGACCCAAAGTGAAAATGCCCCGAACCCGACATGGTGTTATTAAGGGTAGCGTTCGCCTGGCATGAGCAGCCAAGGCGACCACTCGGTTGCCATGTCGGTCGACCATGTTGGAACGGTCGCGAACCTCGAGCCACATCTTGGGCACCCAGCCGGTGTTCTCCAGGGTAAGCTGCTCCTCGATCCTGCCCCCGACCTGGGCTCGGGTGGTCCTGATCTCGTGTCGGAACCAGAGCCACCGCACATTGATCCAACTCCACAGAAACGAAATCAAGAGGAGCCCTATCAGGGTGTATAGAACCCGGTACAGAATCCCCCAACCGGTGCTCAACGCGGAGACCAGCACGAGGAGGGCAATTACCGCTACCAGGAACGCTTTCACCTCAATATCGACACTGATACTCGACTCCCTGGCACCGGCAGACTCTCCAGGAGGTCGTGGATTACCCGGGTGGCATCCACGTTCTTGATGCGGGAAGCAGGGTTGATGATCAAGCGGTGGGCGAGAACGGGCTCTGCCAGCGCCTTCACGTCGTCTGGCAGGGCGTAGTCGCGACCCGCGAGCAAGGCACGGGCCTGAGCCGTCCTGAAGAGCGCCAGAGAGCCTCTCGGGCTGGCACCAAGGTACACGTCCGGGTGGTCACGGGTAGCCGATACGATATCGACAATGTAGTCGCGCAGGGGCGGCGCCACGGTGACGCCCTTGACCTGGGACTGAACGGTCAGCAGATCCTCGAGACCGGCCACCTGCGATAGCTCCTCCAGCGGGTGAGAGTACTGCTGCCTGTCCAGGATCTCCACCTCGTCCTTCTTGCCGGGGTATCCCAGCCGGATACGCATCAGAAATCGATCCAGCTGAGCCTCCGGAAGAGGGAAGGTGCCTTCATATTCGATGGGATTCTGGGTAGCCATCACCAGGAACGGCCTGGGCATCCGGTAAGTGACGCCATCCACGGTGATCTGCCTCTCCTCCATTGCCTCCAGCAGACTGGACTGGGTCTTCGGAGTGGCTCGATTGATCTCATCGGCCAGCACGATCTGGGCAATGACAGGGCCAGGTCGGAACTCGAACTCTCCGGTCTTCTGGTTGAAGATGGAGACCCCGGTAACGTCGCTCGGGAGCAGATCGGGGGTGAACTGCAGCCGCTTGAAGCCGCAACCGATGCTACGAGCGAGGGCCTTGGCCAGCACGGTCTTCCCCACCCCCGGCACGTCCTCGATCAGCACGTGTCCCTCGCAGATGAGGGCGATGAGCGCGGACTCCACCTCGGCATGTTTGCCGACGACGACCCTTTCCACGTTGTCGATGAGATCCTGCAACACCGATTTCACGTCCACCGCCATACCCACAACTCCACAAGTCGAAGATAGAATCAAATCGGGCTTTCCTTCAGCGCCCACCTATGAGGCACCGGGAAAGCCCTCACCGTTCAACCGTCGATCCTGTGTAACTTCTAGGCCCAGAGTATCGCAACATCCGCTACCTCTGGGCTCTAACGAGCCCGAACACCAACGCGCAAGAGTTGTTCCACTTGCAGGCCTTACTCATCTTCGTGCCCGTTGCCGTTATCGGTGGAAAGGGACATCACGATCTCATCCTCTTCGGCCAGACTATCTTGAGGAAGGAGTGTCGCAGCCGGCTCAATCCCAGCGGCACCGTCCGGCTCCGGGATCTCTCGGCGATTCCCGTTAGCTGAGGAGATGGAGGCCACCTTATCCCCT
>JAJYNT010000315.1 GCA_021786215.1 Chloroflexota bacterium
TATCCTGACGCAGGAGAAGCCGAAGGCGGTGCTGATCCCGAAGGAGGCGGTGGTGACCCGCTCCGGGCAAACCGTAGTGTTCGTGCTGAATGGAGACACCGTTCAGATGCGGCAGGTGAAGCTGGGGCTGAGCAAGGACGGGACGGTTGAGGTGGTGAGCGGGGTGAAGGCCGGAGAGGAGGTCGTGGTCGCCGGCCAGAACGATCTGCGGGACGGCGACAAGGTCAAGAAGAGCTAGGACCCGGCGGAGGCCTTTTCCCAATCCCGAGTGCCGATCCTTTCCCACCCCTTTTCTATTCCGTACTGTCTGCCGATACATAATCATGTGTCCTGTCGTGGCATGACTGTGTTTGTGGCGCCATTAGGCCCTCTAGGGGTTGACCCCATCGAAAGGTCGGGTGGAAGATGACGGGTAGTTACAGGCAACCGGAGTACGGAGTCGAGCCGAAGGTGCGAGCCTTCCCGGGGAGCGTGGTGCCCAATGTCACGAGGATCGATGCTGGGGAGGGGAGTCCCGTGGTCACGTTTCTGCGTGACCTGGTGGAGGGGGAACGAGATCTACGGTCGCGTTTGCAACTACCGAAAGGATCGCCCGATTCCGAGACCGCGCGGCTGGTGAACCGCTTCCTTGAAGAGCTCACTCAGCTACTCAGGTCGATCGACGAGCAGACCAACAGGGTCGGCGTTGGCGCAGCGAAGAACATTCGCGGCATCGCGGCCACTGCCAAGGAACAGTCCAGGGAAACCGAAGGGGCAGCGGAGTCGCTGTCTCAGGCTCGGCAGGCGGGTGAGGAGGTGGCCGATGCGGCGGGAAGATCCAGCGACACCTCTCAGCACACGTTAGAGGTGGCCGTGAAGGGGCAGGAGGCTGTCGATGCGGTGGTAGCCAGGGTGGAGGGCAGCAGCCGGACGGCTCAGAGCTCCGCGGAGACCGTTAGGAAGTTGATAGAGCACTCGGCTGAGATCGACAAGATCACCGAGACCATCCGAGACATCGCCGACCAGACCAACCTGCTGGCCCTGAACGCCGCCATAGAGGCTGCCAGGGCCGGGGAGCACGGTCGGGGCTTCGCCGTGGTAGCCGCTGAGGTGCGTAAGCTGTCGGAGCGAACCCGGGAGAGCACAAAGGAGATCTTCCGAATGGTGAAGGGTCTCCAGGAGGAGATGGGCGAGCTGTCGGAAGTCATCGGTCGGAACGTCCAGGATGCGAAGCTGGCTTCCAAGGAGGCCGAATCCTCTCGCGAGACCCTGTCGGCGATCTCAGATCTGGCGCGTCGCTCCACCGGAGAGATGAGTTCCGTGGCGGCGGCAAACCAGGAGATGGCGGCCACGATCGAGGATGTGGCGACCCGGATGGCGAAGCTGAACGAATCTGCCAGGACGATGGCTGCCACTGTCGAGGCATCGGCCACCTCCCAGGAGATCGGCTCAGCTACCATGGAGATCCACCGGCTGCTGGCACGGTACCGGCTGGGCACCTTCACCGAGCAGGTGCGGGAGTGGACAACCGAGTGCGCCGAGGAGATCCAGAGCCTCATGGAGAGGGCTGTGGACGATCGGAAGGTTGCATTGGATCAGTTGGTGGGCTGGCGCTATGAGGAGATCAAGGGTCCGGCCATCCAGAAGCTCTCCCGTCTCTTCAACGTGAGCCGGGTGCCACAAGAGGGGTTTCAACCGCCCAAGTACTCGGTTTCCTGGGATCACCTGCTCGACGTGCAGGTGCGGGCAATCCTGGACAAGTATCTGGCCAAGGACAGGCGGCTGAACAACGTCTGCGTGCCGGACGTCAACGGCTACAACTTCACCCACCTGACCAAGTATTGCCCGGACTGGAAGGGGGATCCCAAGGTCGATGCCGTCTTCAACCGGTCAAAGTGGATAACAGATTATCCTGTCGTTCTGCATGCGGCCAGGGTGGGGCTGAAGGGGTGGGACCGGGCGCCGAAGCGTGCGAGCAGGGCCCATTTCCTGGCCGCGGGCGTTGATCCGGACCAATCGCTGCCGCCGGGCACCTTCCTGTTGCAGACCCAGGCCAGGAACACCGGGGACACCGTTTGCGATATGGCGGTTCCCCTCTTCGTCAAGGGCAAGCGGTATGGCGCCGTCCGCATCGCCTTCCTCGCCGAGTAGAGCAGGGGACGGGTTGCCCTCCGCCCGGCGAGCCAGGGGCAACCCTGCCGCATTCCGCTCATGCCCTCTCACCTAAGGGGAGGGCGCCGGGCAACGGCCGTCATGGCAAGAGGGACTCCCTGACTACTTGGCGTACCTTCGAAGCGGGGTCGCTTTCAAGGGGCGCTCTCTGCCGTGGCGGATGGTGATCACCGCGATGGTATTGGGAGGCTGGCCCTCGAGGCGGTAGTAGATCTTGTAGCCATACTTCCGCTCAAGATACCACCTGTAGTCCTTGAGCCGCCCTCCGATGGGAGTACCGGACAGGTGATGCCCGTCCGCTATCCATGCCACCCGCTTGCGGATGGAGGAGATGACGACGGGCACCAGATCGGGCTCCTGTTCCAGCCAGAAGCCCGTGATGCGAAGGAAATCGTCTTTGGTCCGACTTGACCACCGGACCCTAAGCACGCTTGCGGGCCTCGGCCACCAGCTGATCCAGGAAAGTACCCATCTCCCCGTCGGAGAGCCAGCTAATCTCCTCTCGGGCCTCGGCGGACTCGAACTCCTCGATGATGCGTTGGTCTTCCAGTCCTTCCAACTCCTCGATCCTGTCGTAGAGCCCTTGGAGTTCGTCGATGTCCACGATGGCGGCCACGGCCTGGCTGCGCCTGGTTATCACCATCGGGCGCTTGGTCTCGTTGGCTTTGGCCACCACCTGGGGCAGCGATTCCCGCAGGTCGGTCAAGCCGTATATGTCTTCGTTCAGCCTGATCTGTCGGCCCACAGTGCACCTCTCACTTATATCTGTAGTTCAGTATACAGCGAACCGTACGGTGCAGCAACAACTGTTCCGTCTTGGTCTATTCCGAATGGGTCTGGCAAGAGTCTTCGCGTAAGCTATTCCGAATAGCTCTGTCCCGTACATCGTGCTTAGGCCATTCCGGATAGCTTTGTCAGCCTACACGAGGCTACAGCTCTCCCAGTACGACGAAGGCGATGTTGGTGGCGTGGGAGTTGATCCTCTCCAGGTTGGAGAGAACGTCCAGGTGGATAGCGCTGGTGTCGATGCTTTCCTTTATCCCCTCGTGGAGACGGCGGATGTGGGCCTGCTTCAACTCTCGCTCGATCCTGGTGATATTCAGCTTGTGGCGCAGCAGCTTCTCAGCGAGTTCGGCGTCCTGGGTAGCGTAGGCCGATACCGCCAAATTGAGGTTCTCCCCCACCAACCTGGTCAACTGCTCGATGTCATTGGCCCCCTCGGCGGAGAACTCCAACCCATTGGCGATCTTCTTCTTCGCCAACTCCATTAGGTTCTTGTCCAAGATGTCGCCGATGTTCTCCAGGTCCTGGATCATGAACAGCAGACTCACCTCGCGTTTCGACTGCTCCGGTGCCAGGCTCTGCTCGCTGAGGCGCGTCAGGTAGTGCTTGATGTGCTCCTCCAGCCGGTCCACCACGTCGTCCCGGGTCTGGAGCTCCTCC
>JAJYNT010000398.1 GCA_021786215.1 Chloroflexota bacterium
CCACCTGACGTCGTTGCCGTTAGACCCCTATTGTGATAGGTCACAATAGGCGATATCGCTTAGTTACTCGTTCATGCAGCAAAGATTACCGTTGTTATACGTCATAAAGTCTGGGTGCTTCGTCTGACATTAGGCAGAACCGCTTCGTCCAGATCGTCGTCGCGATGATCGCCATGATTATCATCAGTCTTTACGAGTACACCTTCACGCTCTTCGAGAAGCCTGTGGGCCAGTACTTTCACTGGAGCGAGCCGACGGTCGCAGCCGTGTTCTCCATCTACATTATCGTGGAGGCCTTCTCCATGATATTGGGCGGGCATCTCGCCGATCGTTACGGCCCGCGATGGGTTGCAACGGTCGGGGGCGTTCTGGCGGGATTCGGCTGGATCATGGCGGCACACGTGTCCACCCCGGCGACATTCTACCTGGTCTACGCGATTGGAAGTGTCGGGCCGGGTTTTGTCTATGCGACGGCGGTCGGTTCCACGGTGAAGTGGTTCCCCAACGATCGTAAGATTCGCGGCTTGGCGCTCGGCTTTGTGACTGGTGCTTTCGGCGCTGGTTCCGCGCTCTTCATCCCCATGATCGGCAAACTCATCGATAAGGTGCCTACAGGCTTCCTGCAGGCGTTCTCGACCTTCGGTATCGTCCAGTTGATTGTCATCGTGCTCATCGCGCAGTTCATGACTTACCCTGCGGTGAGTGCGGCGAGCTCGGCCGAAGTTGAACGGGAACGGCAGTTTACGCCGAAGACGATGCTCGCGACGTCGCAGTTTTGGATTGTTTGGGTCATCTTTGCGCTGGTGGTGGCTGGCGGGCAAGTCACGGTGGCCCACATCGCGTCTGTTGGCACAACCTTTAAGTTCGCCGCGGCTGCGGTCCTCGCTATCGTTGCTATCAGCCGCATATTCAACGGGATTGGACGAGTCGTGATCGGCGGTATCTCCGATATCATCGGGCGCGAGCGCAGCCTGACCATCTTTCTCACCTTGATGGCTGTGTGCCTCTTCGGAACGACCCTTGCACGCCACAACCTAACCCTGTTCGGGGTGCTGTCGGTGGCTACTTTGTTCTTCTGGGGCCCGATCTTCACCCTCGTCCCTGCAACGCTTGGCGACTATTTCGGGTCGAAAAACGCGAGTTACAATTACGGCGTAATGAGTACAGCCAAGGCCCTAGGCGGCCTCTACGCCGGTCTGCTGTCCGGTCTGCTGTTCACTGCGCTGAGCAGCTGGATACCCGTCTTGGACCTGAGTGCGGCGATGGTCTTCGTTGCTGCCCTCCTGGCGCTCGCTCTCAAGTCGCCACAGCCGGTTGCAAAGCCCTTACCGAAGACGAATTCGGCAACCATGGCGTAGATCTCCTCGCAGGCAGCGGGTTGGGTGCAGGGATCAGCGACATGGACTCGGCCAGCGTGCGAGATGGCGGTCGTATCGGCGATTCGAGGCGAGGCGCTCTGTAACGCAGGATCGGCGACGACGTAAGTTCGAGTCGCTCGGCGCGCGGGAGCGCTCCGCCTCGGCATCGGCCCGGGCAATGTGCCGACCGGGATGCTGTGACGGGGAGAGGTGCAGCGGTACTCGCGGGTGGTCGGAGAAGCGCAAAGACGATGCTTGCACTGCGACATGGGTGTTGTTGCAGCGTCTTGAGGGGTCGGGGTTCCGGGCATCCCAAGACACATACCTTAGACTTCATTTGGAGGTACCACAGTGATGGCGGAAGGGTTGAAGGCCAGTCTCACCGCCTACGGGGACCAGGGGCTCAGCCTCTTCATCCGGAAGGCTTTCGCACGCCACCTCGGGTTTGCCGGCGAGGACTTCGATAAGCCGATCATCGGGATCTGCAATACCGAAAGCGAGATCAACCGCTGCCACGCGCACTTTGGGCCCATCGTCGACGCGATCAAGCGGGGCGTCCTGATGGCAGGTGGTATCCCGCTGGAGTTCCCGACGATCTCGCTCGGCGAGGTTTTCATGAATCCGACGACGATGCTCTACCGCAACCTGGCGGCCATGGACACCGAAGAGATGATCAGGGCGCAGCCGATGGACGGCGTCGTCCTGCTCACCGGCTGCGACAAGACGACGCCGGCCGCGCTCATGGGGGCAGCTAGCGCCGACCGACCGGCGATTCTGGTCACCGGTGGCCCCATGGCGAACGGCGAATACGAGGGGCGGATCCTCGGTGCGTGCACCGACTGCCGCTTCTACTGGCAGGAATACCGCGGACAGAGCATCAGCGGCGCGGAGATCGAGGAGATCAACCAGCGCCTTGCACCCACAGCAGGGCACTGTATGGTGATGGGCAGTGCCAGCACCATTGCAGTGGCGGCTGAGGCCATGGGCATGATGCTACCCGGCGCGGCTTCGCACCCCGCGCCCGAAACGACCCGATTGCGGGTCGCAGAGGCCACTGGCAAGAGGATCGTCGGTATGGTCGCCGAGAACCTGCGCCCCTCAAATATCATGACCTATCCAGCATTCGAGAACGCTATCCGCGCCATCGCTGCCGTCGGAGGGTCGACCAACGCCATCATTCACATGATCGCGATCGCCCGCCGGCTCGGCATCCACCTGCCGCTGGAGATCTTCGACCGCTTGAGCCGCGAAACGCCTTTTCTGGCGAACTTGAGGCCGGCCGGCAAGTATCAGATGGAGGACTTCGACCACGCGGGCGGTGTACCTGTGCTCCTGAAAGAGCTGGAACCCCTGCTGCACACAGAAGTCATCACCTGCACTGGCCGCACGCTCGGGGAAGAGCTCGCCCACGTGCCGCGAAGGTCAGAGGTATACGCCGATATCATCCACCCACGTGACGATCCCCTGCATCCAGACGGGGGACTTGCCATCCTCTACGGAAATCTGGCGCCGAACGGAGCGGTGATCAAACCTAAAGCGGCCAATCAGAATCTGTTGCAACACACAGGACGGGCGGTCGTGTTCACCTCGCTTGACGATCTTGAGGCCCGTATCGACGATCCAGATCTTGACGTCGAACCAGATGACGTACTCGTGCTACAGAATGCCGGTCCGGTGGGAGCACCAGGAATGCCAGAGGCAGGGATGCTCCCTATTCCGAGGAAGCTGCTCGCTAAAGGTGTCCGCGATATGGTGCGCATCTCTGACTGTCGCATGAGCGGTACAGCGTTTGGCACGGTGGTCCTGCATGTCGCACCGGAGGCCGCCGTGGGAGGACCGTTAGCGCTGGTGCAAAATGGGGACATGATCGAGCTTGATGTAGTGCAGAGGAAGCTGAACCTCCTGGTTGACGAAGCAGAGATGGAGCGTCGCCGCGTGCAATGGCGACCGCCGACGTTAGGCGGTCGGGGATGGGCCTGGCTCTACCGCCAACATGTGTTGCAGGCTGATCAGGGATGTGACTTCGACTTCCTTACAAGCGGCTTTGACGGAGTTGTGCGGTGAGGGCACCTAGTTGTGCGTGTGCGAGCGATGGCAGAGCAGTGACCGCTCCGCATCCGTATCCACAAAGGCATACTGCCTGTCTGCGGTGCCCTCGTTCGTGGGTCTAACCTGGTTGCACACCGGAGGTCACAGCCAACGACCGCTGCGCGAGGTGTTCTGGCAGCGCCG
>JAJYNT010000004.1 GCA_021786215.1 Chloroflexota bacterium
CTGGGTCATGGTCACCGACGGCGAACGGGCGTTACAGCGCCGCGTGGCAACCAACTTCGAGGGCGTGAGCCTCGTGCTCGACCTCCTGCACGTCATGGAAAAGCTCTGGAAAGCTGCGCACGCCCTCTACCCAGAAGGCAGCCCCGAAGCCACTGCCTTTGCCCGCGAGCGCGCCGTACGCATCCTCTCGGGAGGGGTGAGCCAGGTCGTCAAAGGGCTCCGCCAGATGGTCACGAAGCGACGGCTCAGCGGCAACAAGGCGAGGGCACTGCGGGCGGTGGCTGACTACTTCTACTCCAACCGCAGCCGCATGGCCTACGACGTCTACCTGGCCAACGGCTGGCCGATAGCGAGTGGGTCAGTGGAAGGCACCTGCAAGAACCTTGTCCGAGATCGCTTCGAAAGGAGCGGGATGCGCTGGTGCCCCCAAGGCGCCGAGGCCATGCTCAAGATGCGAGCCGTCTACCTCTCAGGGGACTTCGACGAGTACTGGGGCTTCCATGTCCAAGGGGACCAGCAACGGCTCTATCCCAGCACCTGGACCGTCGTTCAAGAATAGCCACACCCTAATAGAACGGCGCTACCTCGAAAATCGCTCAAACTGCAAGCACACGATTGGGCGCGCGAGGCGGGGTATCTGGCGACGCCCCATTCGGGACGTTGTCCCGAATTTCTGGTGGCTGGATTGAGCGTGAGACCTTTGGTCGCAAAGGCCTTCAGATGGCGTACAAGGAAGGGTGTAGGTGGCATAGGGGTCGCGGTTGGCGAAGCGGTGGATGTTGCCGCTCTAGCCAACGACGATGGCGGCCGCGAGTGGTCCGACTTCATACAGCTCGATGAGGGCGGCAACGGATGCCCTCACTATGGGTGGCGATCTGCCGCTTCGAGGCCGCCAATCTGCGCGTCGAGTTGGCAAAGATCAGTGATCAGCTCTTCGGCAAACTCGATCCCGACAGCCTCCAAGGCGCCGGCCGAGATGAGCGATTCGAGGCGTTCGACGGCATCCGCGCGGTGATCTCGGATGCACATCCCTCCAGCGACCAGGTCGCATAGCAGCGAGCGCCAGCGTCAGGCGACCTTGTTGCGCGGAGGTCGTTGCGGCACTTGCGGGAAGAGTGCGCGTCTGCCAGACTTCCGCCTAAATCGACATAGGGGGTACTATGTGCATCCGGGTGCGTGTGTACCGACCGCTCCTAACCGTCTTGCTCGTGGTTTCGGTTGCCACCATTGGCGTGGGGTCGAGAGCTTCAGCGTCTTTGCAACCCACGCTACAATGGAGGCTGCTATCGGCCGACATCCAAGCAGCGACCGCGCCCGTCGTCGCCTATGACAGTCGCGATTTGCCTCGGGATACGACCCTCTACGTCCAAGAACGCAGACGAGGTCGGTGGGTTCGCATCTTTACCTCCCATGCAGCTCGCACCGGCACCGGTCACATTAAACTTCCCCGCCTCTCCGAGGGCCGCTATCTGTTGCGAGTTATCGTCAGGGGGGGCAAGCCGATCCTCGTCGCACCGGGTTCCCGGCTCTTGACCGTTTTTTCTCCAGTCCCCTTTAGCCGCCTGCTGGGTACGAAAGAATCGACAGCAACTGTGGGTCGAGTCCGCTTCGTCTACGCGTGGTCAGCCGCGCACTGGGCCAACTACACCCTCGTATCCTTGCCGTCGGCAACGTGCCGATCTCTAAGCCTGGATCTCGCGTATGTCGACCCAAGTAGAGCTACCAGCCAAACAACGTTGGACATTGCACAACTATCTCATCTCAAGAAAATCGCCGCTTTCGCCGGCCACATCAGGCACGCAGTGGTCTCTCTTTCGAGAGGCGGCTTTCAACTCGATTTGCAGACTGACACGGGTATAGCCTATGGCAACGGAACAGCCGACTGCTGGACACCGAGCGGTCGGACGCCCGTTTCCGCTGCGCACGTCGCACAGGCTAAGGGCTTATTAATACTGAACGATACGTCGGCGATCAGCAATCCACGTCCTTCTCCAGCCAAACACCTCATCCCTGCTCCCGGCATCTACAGACCTCAGGGCGTTCACTATATCTGTTCTAGCGCAGGCTATCGCTGCGCCCTGCATGGATATGCACCGACATCGCCGAAGAACTCACCGTACGCTGGGGAATGGTGGTTCGATGACTTCGGTCCAGGGCAGGCTAGCGAGAACAAAAAAGGCCTGCACAACTGCACCCTGTACGCCGGTTATATGTTGTACCTCAACGGCTTGACATCACGCCCTCTAAGGCTTAAGAATGCCCAATCCTGGGCCAATGAAGCCTACAACAGCGGTGGGAAAGCGACCATATCCCAAACCCCGAGCATCGGTGACATCGCACAATGGAACGTACCAGCTGGGGGGACATTTGGGCACGTTGCGTACGTCGAAGATGTGGTGGGCAACACTATAACACTAACCGATGATAATTATTATACCGGCGGTGGCGCCTACGCAGGGGGTTACACGGACGAATTCACTATCACTAAGGGCTCCCCCTACTGGCCGGACAACTTCATCGATTTTCATACGCCTAAAGGCGCCGCGAGCAACGCTCTGACCAGCAACCAGGCTGCCGGACTGACCTACGTTGACCGAATCGTCAAATGGACGGGCGACGTTGGTCAGGTGCAGCCTGCGTCCTGGCTCGTGACAATGACGGCCGTGCCTTCACATCCCGGCCTGTACGTTCCAATGCGCCATTGGATTCCGACGGAGTCGATGTATGAGTGCCTAATTTACCAAGACGGCGCAAAGCCGTGGCCATCGCCATTACCAGCATCTATCCTCAGCAATCAAATTCCGGACGACTATGGCAACTGGGCAACCTGCAATATGCCGGCGTACGGTGTGGGTGGAGGCGGATTGAGAGCATTAATTTCTGAGCAGGCAGGTCATTTTGGAGCGCCAACCTTTTCCAACATACACAGCGCCTCCGGGGCAGGTGTCTCAATCGGTGCAGGGCATACGGTGACTGTAAGCTGCAAAGCCTACGATCCGACGATCAGCAGCGCGGACCCGGGCGGCTATTGGTACCTAATAGCGAGCTACCCGTGGGATGACCAATACTTCGCGCCCGCCAACGTCTTCATGAATGGTGACCCTTGGAACGGTCCATACACGCACAATACAGACTTGTCGGTGCCTGACTGTGCAACGACGACACCACCGCCCCCGCCGAGGGAACCGCCAATAGCCCTTGGCCAGCCGTCGATCTCCATCGGGTGGAGCAGCGCCCACCCGAGCTGGATCACCATGACCGTCAGCGGCTTCTCGCCCGGCAGCTACACCTACGCGTGCGACTTCGGCAGCGGCGGCGACACCAGCTACACCGTCTCGATCTCCTCCAACCCCCAGACTTTCGACAACGGCCAGACCTGTTACGACGCCGTGCCCGGGGACACCGTCTGGGTCACCATCAACGGTGTCACTTCCAACACCCTCACTGTCGCCAGCTCATCCCCGCCCCCACCAAACCCCGGCCCAGCGTCGATCTCCATCGGGTGGAGCAGCGCCCACCCGAGCTGGATCACCATGACCGTCAGCGGCTTCTCGCCCGGCAGCTACACCTACGCGTGCGACTTGATCGG
>JAJYNT010000155.1 GCA_021786215.1 Chloroflexota bacterium
CGATCTGGGTTCCAATTCGGCGAGGGCGTGTACGAGGTGATTCGCGTCTACCACGGCAAGCCCTTCGAAATGGGGCGGCATATGCAGCGGCTCAGACACAGCGCTGCCGCTGTCGAGCTTGAGGTTGGCTCACTCTTGGACGAGTTTGAGTCCGGCATCCTGGAGTTGCTCAGACGCGGTGGCCTCCAGGAGGCCGCAATATACCTACAGGTCACGCCGGGGGCGGCACCTCGAGCGCACCTGCGGCCGGAGGGCCTCACCCCTACCTCGTTGGCGATCGTCAGCCCGGCCTCATCCCCATCAGAGGAGATTCGGCGGAATGGCGTCAAGGCCATCACCGTTTCGGACGAGCGCTGGGCAAAGTGTTATGTCAAGACCACCATGCTTCTGCCCAACACCGCTGCCAAGAGGCGAGCGGTGAACGCGGGATGCGATGACGCCATCTTCGTGAGAGATGGCTTCGCCATGGAGGGCAGCTCCTCCAACCTGTTCGCCCTGCTCGACGGGGTTCTCACCACTGCCCCTGCCTCTAACTATATCCTGCATGGGATCACTCGGGCAGTGGTCCTGGATCTCGCAAGAGAGCTTGGTCTACCTCACGCGGAGAGCCCAATCCCCCAGCCTAAGCTGTACGGTGCTGAGGAGCTTTTCTTCACAGGTACCGTGGCCGAGTTGGTTCCGATCGTTGAAGTGGACGGCAAGACGATCGGCAGCGGCCGGCCGGGTCCGGTGGTCGCCCGTCTTCACGATGCCTTGCAGCGCAGGATCGCTGCCCTCTAGCCTTCAACAGTTTGGGGGTGCCCTCTTGAGCGGGTGCCCCCAAACTGCATTCGGTTTAGCCATCTTCTCGCCTCGATCCCCATCCAAACGTCCTGCAACCGGACTCGAGGCCTGACCAGCGACCACTCGTCCTCCCCCTGGCTCACCTTTCGCCTCTGCCGTCCGTGTTTGGCACCCTGCCCTGGCACCGTCTATAATGGATTACGCAGTTATACACAGTCGAAACCGTCAATTCTTTCTCGGCGTGGGAATCGGAGGTTGATTCTTGTCGAATCGGTACCACCTGTGGGTCAGCGGCTGCCAGATGAATGGCTCTGACGCGCGCCGCCTAGCCGACGTTCTGGACAGCGCGGGCATGTCGGCCGCGGAGAACTTCGAGGATGCCGGCGTTGCTATCCTTTACACCTGCAGCGTTCGCCAGAGCGCTGAGGATCGCGTCCACGGACAGCTGGGCCACCTGAAGTCGCTCAAGGCCCGGCATCCAGATCTGATGCTCTGTGTCACCGGTTGCATGGCTGGAGTCGACCAGGCCGAGCTGAGGGAACGCTACCCATTTGTGGATCTCTTCGTCGCGCCGACGGAGATGGAGAGCTTGCCGAGGCTGATCCTCGGCTCGACTGCCAATCGGGATGCCTGTGCTCCGACGTCCAGGAGCCACGGTCCGCGCGTCCCCGTTTCGGTTGGAGTCACCGTGATTCGTGGCTGCGACAAGTTCTGTTCGTATTGCATCGTCCCATATCGTCGGGGCCAACAACGGAGCAGGCCGGAGCAGGAGATACTGGAAGAGGTATCCAGCCTGCTCGCGCGTGGTGCCAAGGAGATAGTGCTTCTCGGGCAGACGGTCGACGCGTGGGGCAGAGACCTAGACCCGCCGCGAGGCCTCGCGTCGTTGCTGAGGGAGGTAGCTGCGCTGCCGGGGCTGGCCAGGCTCCGCTTCCTCACGTCGCATCCCAACGATTTCACGCCGGATCTCATCGAGGCCATCGCCGATGTCCCGCGGCTGTGTGAGGAGCTGAACCTTCCCATCCAGGCTGGGGACGACGAGATACTCCGTCGCATGGCTCGCCGCTACACGGTAAGCCAGTACACGGATCTGGTTGCGCGGATTCGCGCCACAATCCCCGACATCGCCCTGTCCACCGACGTAATCGTTGGGTTCCCGGGCGAGACCGTCGAGCAGTTCGAGCACACGCTCGACGTTCTTCGACAAGTTGAATTCGACGTAGTGCATGTGGCAGCCTACTCTCCAAGGCCGGGCACGGCGGCGGCGCGAAAGATGGTGGACGACGTTCCAGCCCCGGAGAAGCTCCGCCGCCTCCATCAGATCGAGGAGCTTCAGACCGCGCTCTCCACCCGCAAGAATAACCGGTTGATCGGCCAGGAGGTGGAGCTGTTGGTTGAGGGGAGACAGAAAGGCAAGTGGCGAGGTCGCACCCGCTCGAACAAGCTGCTCTTCTTGGAGAGCGATCTCAACCTGAGGGGAGAGCTAGTCACAGCTGTCGTGGAGGCTGCCGGACCATGGTCCCTTCGCGGACGGCTCGAGACATCGGCCGCTGGGCCGCTCTCTACTGGATCTCCAGGGTCACGGTGACCGGACCATCGTTCGTGAGACTCACCTCCATATGAGCTCCAAAACGTCCGGTTTCTACCCGAAGACCGTACCCCCGCACGATGTCGACGAAACGATCCACCAATTCGGCGGCGAAGGTGGGGGCGGCGGCATCCACGAAGCTGGGACGGCGTCCGCGGCTGGTATCGGCGTAGAGGGTGAACTGAGAGACCACCAGCAACTCAGCGGATATGTCGAGGGCAGACAGGTTGAATTTCCCCTCGGCATCGGAGAACATCCGTAATCTCACCACTTTGCCGGCGAGCTTGCGGGCAATCTCCTCAGTGTCACCATGGCCGATACCAAGCAGCAGCAACCAGCCGCACCCGATTCTACCGACACTTATCCCGTCAACCCTGACTTCCGCCTTGGAGACTCTCTGGAGGACAGCTCTCATCCCAATAGCAGGTCGGTTAGTCTGTGGTAGCCGTGGCGGTTTTCTTGCTTCCGGAATCCTTGGAGGCCGCGGAGGAAGAGGACGGCTCGGCGGCCTTGCTCTCGGCCTTCCCGTTTCCTTCTTTCCCGTTTTCCTCCTTGCTGCCGGAGCCGTTCCCAGTCATGCCCGAGGGAGATCTATGGTCAGTCGCATAGAAGCCCGATCCCTTGAACACGATAGGAGTGGACTGGAGAACCTTTCGCAGCCGGCCGTGGCACAGCTCACATTCGGTGAGCGGAGCGTCGTGGAACGATTGTCGCTTCTCCACTTCGGCGCCGCAGGCCTCGCAACGATACACGTAGACAGGCAAGGCAAATCACCCTTTCCTCTTGGAGTTGCCGCTCCCATGCCGACGGCCAGCCGAAGCTTCGATCTGCACTCCGACTAGCCGCCCTCGGGAGCCATTCGAGTTCACAAGTTAAAATATAGCAGAATCTGGCCTGAATTGCAGCCCGAATTCACCACAACCATGCGCCGCGGCGGGCCAGGAAGCGACCTGCAGTACGCTCGTCAGGGTCCCCAGTTGATCTTCGGTAGGGGAGAGACGACGTCATAGTAGGAGATGACCACCATCAGGGCAATCAGCACCATCAGGCCAACGAAGTGGAAAGCCCCCTCTCTCTCGGGTGCAATCCGCTTGCCTCGTACCGCCTCAACCCCGATCAACAGCAGCCGCCCCCCATCGAGTGCTGGGAACGGGAGCAGGTTCGCGATCGACAGCCCAGCGCTGATCATGGCGGTGATGCTGATCAAA